>JAFOJB010000172.1 GCA_017420455.1 Blautia sp. | reverse complement strand
GCTGGTGACAAGATAGGCGAGGATGAACGCTACAACGTTAATCAGGACAACAGCGAAAATAGAATAGATCGCCGTACGGCCAAGTGCCTGCCAGAAAGCAGTATCCCCAAATGCGGCCACATAATTTGCAACGCCGACAAAGGGTTTGGAACGGGAAACGCCGTCCCAGCTGGTAAAGGTAAGGTATAAGCCATAGATAAACGGAAGAACCACGACACCGATGAAGAGCAAAGTCGCGACGCCGCCGAACATCAAAAACTGACTGACCTTATATGACATTTTATTTCTATCCATAAATCAGTCCTCATGAACCGGGGGGCGGCAGAGAGGCTTTTCAGTCTCCTGACGCCCCCGGGGAAAATTTGATAACGTTACCTTTAGTGCTCTACAGGGGTAGTAGCTTTCCAATAAGCTTCGATCTCAGCTGCAAGGCCTGCGCGATCAATCTGACCCGCAAGATACTTCTGGAAGGAAGCACCGTTCTTTGCATAGTGATCATCCGGAGCATAACGGTAGTCAGCGACCAGGTTATCAGAATCTGCGTAGGACTTGACAGATACGCCGAGCGGATCGGAAACCGGAAGCTCGATATTAGAGAACGCGGGAACAAGCGCGCAGGTATTTACCAGGAAGTCCTGTCCTTCTTCATCATAAACCAGCCAGTTGAGGAAATCCTTGGCTGCTGCGACCTGCTCTTCGCTGGTCTGGTCGGAGTTGTCGATAAAGAAATATTTGGAGCCGCCGCCGACAAGCTTGCCGTTGTAGTTGTCGTCATTCTGCGGAACAGGCATCATGCCCATCTCTGCGCCTTCCCAGTACTCTACGAGTACGGACCAGTCCCAGTTGCCGCCGAACATGAAGGCGATCATTCCATCTGCAAGGTTGAACTCGGTATCTTCGCGGACTGCGGAGATCGGTGAGCCTGCTGCATAGTTGTTCTCTTTCAGAAGATCAAAGGTATCCATCAGAGAGTTGTATCTCTCGTCATTGGCAAGATCTGCCTCTCCGGCATGAAGAGCTGCGATGATTCCTTCCACATCGTCTCTCATCTCATAGACCTGCTGCAGATAATGAGCGCCCAGAGACCAGTCTTCCTTCATAACGCCGGTAGGTGTATCCATGCCGTTTTCTTTCAGCTTCTCAAGAAGGCTCTTGAATGCATCGTAGGTCTTGTAGTCTTCCGGATTGAAGGTCTCTCCTGTGGTCTCTTCAATAGCGGTCTTGTTGTAGATGATTCCTCTTGCTTCTACGCATACCGGGAAGCCGTAGGTAACGCCGTCGATGGCGATGGCCTGTGTGGTGTCCTTGACCCAGTCCTGATCAGAAAGATCTAAGCCGTGCTCCGGTGCCAGGGAATAGATATCCTTTGCGTCTACCATGGCGATGGTATAGGGCTCGTTGGATGCATATCTGGTGGACATATGCGCTGCTACGGTATCGCTGGAATAATAAACTTCTACATTAACGCCTTTTTCCTCGGAATATTTGGCTGCCATTTCTTCAAGCTGGCTCTGAATCTCCATCTTGGAGTTAAAAATTGTGATAGAAGTTCCATCCGCCATAGCGGTTACACTGGCTGCTCCGATGAGTGCCGTTGCCATTGCTGCTGCAAAAAGTGCTTTTCTCATAGCTGCATATCCTCCTTGATCTGCAATAAGGGTTTTAAAAATGATTCCGGCTGCGATTCAGGCCTTTTTAAGCGCAAAAAAGTAACCGGTTACTTTTTATGTGTTTATACTATCATGCCAATTACATTTGTGTCAACGTGTTTCTATTTGTCGTTTTTGCCAAATATGTCCACGAAAGTTTGTGAAGTATTTTTTTACGAAATGATAACCGGTACTTTCCGTTTGAAAACACATGAAGTCCCCGGCCGGCGGGACCGTGTACTGTAACTGCTTTCCCGGGAATTCAGGGGCTCTTAAGGTTGGGATATTGCATTTTCCGTGTCCGTTTGTTAATATTATCAATGATGAAACAGGGTGTTTTCGAAACTGTCCGAAACGGAAACGAACCGGAACGAAACCGCTGCAGCGCCAGGACCGCTGAGCGCGGAAATATACGGTAAAAGGACAACAGAGCACGACATCAGAAGCGCAGGAACATCCTGCATCATATGGAGATTTTTACTTATGCCACAGAAAAATGTCACCTTCGATGACATCGCGAAATATTCCGGTTTCTCCAAAACGACCATTTCCCGATACTTCAACCGGCCGGAGTCTCTCACCGAAGAGCACCGCAATACCATCAGGAAAGCCCTGGAGGAGCTGGACTACAAGGAAAACAAGACTGGTCGGATCCTGGCAAAGGGTACCTCCGAATGCGTGGGGATCCTTATGCCCTCTTCCCGCAACTTCTACTACCAGGAGATCCTTTCGGAAATCCTTTCCACCTATGATACGTACGGCTACAAATTCATGGTGTTTACCAGCGACGGGAATGCGGAAACCGAAACGCGCTATATCCAGGAGCTGCTGGCCTACAAGGTGGAAGGACTGATGATCTTCAGCCATACCCTGCCTTCCTCCTATCTGGCAAAGCTTCCGGTACCTTCGGTCGGCGTAGAACGGGAGGACGAATTCATTTCCAGTGTAAACTGCGACAATTACATGGGGGCTGTGCAGGCAGTAAGCCTCCTGGCACGGCACAACTGCGACATATTTATCCATGTAAATACCCCGACTCCCACTTCGACGCCGGCGTTTCAGCGCATCACCGGCTTCCAGGATTTCTGCCAGGAACATCATCTGAAGTATGAGGTCCAGATGCGCGACATGGGTGCAAGGTCCGAAAACATGCGTGTCCAGCTTTCCTCCCTTCTGGAAAACCTGGAGAGAGTGTATCCGGACCAGAAGATCGGCATCTTTTTTTCCAGCGATAATACCGCCAACGAGTTCCTGAAGCTCCTGATCCGCAAATATCACACACTTCCGGACCGTTACCGCCTTGTCGGCTTCGACGGTTCCTATCTGGGCCAGCAGGCTGTTTATTCCATCAGCAGTATCGGACAGCAGATCGAAAAGACCGCCCACGAAGCGCTGCGGCTCCTGATCCATATGATCCGGGATACGCGGGAAACAGGCTCCGTCCCGGCCCCTGTCCACAAAGTGATCCCGCCGGTGCTGCTCCGCAGGGAGACAACAGAGCTTTACAACCGCAAGGATTAAGGAGTTTATAATGAACGGATATCTCTTACTGATACTGCAGGCAGTCATTTTCAGCTTCGGAGGCCTGATGATCAAATCGGTGGGAACGATGTTCTCCCCCTTTCTCACTTCATGTCTCCGTTTTATGATCGGCATCGGAATCCTTCTTGCGATCCAGAAAATCCGGGACGGACATATTCACCTGACGCTTCTTCGGAAAGTCATTGTGATCGGCGGCGTCTGCAAAGCCATCCATTACCTGGGGGAAAACTTCGGCGTCATGCGCGGCTTCTCCTACGGAGGCGTCCTGGTCTGGCCGGTGCAGACGATCGTGGTCTTTCTGATCTCCGTGTTTCTCTATAAGGAGAGGACCACACTGCGCACGGCTGCCGGAACCCTCCTCTGTATCCTGGGGATCGGCATGATCTCCTGGAACGGCGCGCCGTTATCTGTCTTTCTGGAAAGCGGCTTCGTCACCATGATGGCCTTCATCCTTGCCGGCATCGGCGCCGCAGGCTTCAGCCTCGCGCAGAAGAAAATGGTCATGAACATGGAGCTGACAGAGATGAATACCTCCATGTTTATCTTCGGCTGGTTCACCACCCTTTTTGTCCTGGTTCCCACCGGACCGCATATGACAGGGAGGGCCAGCTTTCCCGCCATCGCCTGTATTCTGCTGCTGGGCGGCATTACCTGTATCGGCTTCCTTCTGCAGGGGGCTGCGCTTAAGACGGTGCCTATCCTGATCGCTACCATCATCCAGAGCTCGACCGTCATTCTGACGATCCTGTGGGGCGTTCTGTTCTATGGGGATCCTCTGAGCACCTGTATCATCGTGGGAACCGTGCTGTTCCTGGCCGGAATCCTGGCAGTGAACCTGAAAGCGCCGGAGAAAAAAACGGAAAGCTGAATCATCTCCGGATCTGCCTGTCTTCCGGAACCTGAGAGATATAAAAAACAGATAGGAGTTTCAATGAATGGAATTGATCGCAAACGAAAACTATGAAGATCTGAAGGGATCCGCAAAGGGGTTTCTGCAGATCGTCACCTCCGACGATATGTATTACGCGCTTTTCCTCCTGGTGGTGATGATCGCTGCAGTCAAGCTCCTGGATCTTATTTTCCTCCCTTTTAAAAACAGGCAGCGGACCGGAATCCTGACAACCCTGGTAAAGTGGTGCCTTCAGGCATTCATCGTCATTATCCTGGGAATGAAGATCATTTCGCTTTCCAATACCCTTTCCGGCTTTGCCAGCCAGATCCTGATGTCCTCCTCCCTGATCGTGGTGGTCCTGGGCTTCGTGTTCCAGGAGGGTCTGACCAATATCGTGCACGGAATCATCCTCACCGTGTTCAAGCCCTTCAACATCGGCGACCGGGTGCATACCTCCATAGACGGCGAGAGCATCACCGGATATGTGCAGTCCATCAACCTGCGGAACACCGTGATCCAGAATGCGCTCAACATGTCCTGCGTCATCGTTCCCAACTCGAAGATGGATCTCTGCGTCCTGGAAAACAACTACTTCGGCACCGACCGTATCAGCTCCAATTTCCTGGATCTTTCCATCACCTACGAGTCGGATCTGGAAAAAGCCATACTGATCATACAGCAGACAGTTGAAGCGCATCCTCTGGTGCAGAAGCTCCGGAAATCAAAGGGGATCACGGACCCCGTCGTAGTCATGGTCCGGGAACTCGGCGCGGACGGCATCTGCCTGAGAGGGATCGTGCAGACCCTGACCATCGAGGAAAACTTCGGGGCCTGCAGCGATATCCGCCGCGAACTGGTCCTCCGCTTCCAGAATGATCCGGATGTCTGCTTTGCCTACCCGCACCGTCATCTTGTACAGTAAATAACCTTACCTCTGGCTCGTCTGAATCCGCCCGGGCTGCGCTGGTCCCGCCTCCCGGCCCGGTCATGCGCTGAACGCGTGCCGCTGGCACGCAGGGCCGTCAATCGTCGATGTAAAAAAGAATCCCCCGCCTTCCATGGCTTTGCGTCATGGAAGGCGGGGGATGTTTTTTATGTCCGGCTCAGCGTTTCCCTTCCCAAAGCATCGCTGACTGACAACAGTGCAGTCCTGTTCGAACCCGGGCAGACAGAATCCGGAAGTTATCTGTGGACAGTTCCTTACCCTCGTTTCCTGCCGAAAAGCCTCCTGCCTAGCACATATCCCATGTAGCCGCAGAACAGGCCGATGAGCAGGCCACCCAGTACATCCGTCGGATAATGTACATAGAGATACAGACGGGAAAAGGCGATCAGACATGCAAGGAGCATCGCGGCAATTCCCGCCTTCCTGTTTCCCGTCGCGAGATACAGGGCAGAAGCGCCTGCAAAGGAGACCGAGGTGTGGCCGGAGGGGAAGGAATAATCCTGCGGTTTCCTCGCAATAATCTCCACAAGGGTATTGACATCGTACGGGCGTATCCTCCCCACCAGGTTTTTCAGCAATGCATTGCAGAGCAGCCAGTTCAGGACCAGGGCAGTCCCCATGATCACACCGGTTTTCCTGGTTTTCGGGATGATCAGCAGCAGGATGGCCAGGCAGACCCAGAACACCCCTGCATCCCCGAAATGAGTAAAGAAAAGCATGATCTTATCCAGTACAGGATGATGAATCGTCTGCAGGCGATTCAGTATATCAAATTCAAAAGCCATATTCCCTCCCATATTCAGCGGTTTATGTACTTCCTGGCGGAAATACACGATCCGTCCGGAAAATCATGGTCTTTCAAAATAGAGATCCAGTCCTGCAAGAATGCCCTCGGCAATGAGAGTCTGTGTCCAGGAGGAACAGTCGGAAGCACGGTCTCCCACCTCCACGTCTACGGACGGGACTGTGGAATAAGAGGTCTGGGTAAGATCCATGGGCATGCTGCCGATGTCGAACACCTTGACCCCTGCTTTTTTCACCCCCTCCACGAGGCTCTGCCCCAGCGCCTCGTGAAGCGGCCAGCAGGACGCCACAGGTTCCATGCTCCGATAGGATGCCACATCCGGAACACTCATGTAAAAAAAGCCCTTGTCATATTCCGTGCTGTCATAATGAAGCGCCAGATGGCAGTCGGCATACTGGTTGGCGAAAACCGTACGGGCGATATTATCCAGCTGCACATCCTCACTTTCCCGGATCATCAGCACATCATAGCCATGCTCCAGGAGCTTTTCCTTCAGGATCAGCGCGAGGGAAAGGGTCACTCTGGCCTCTTCGGTTCCGTCCAGCATGGTAGTGCCGGAAGAAACCGCCGTCGCATAGGTTGCGCCTTCCGAAGTGCTCCCTCCCGTAACCTTGGGCGTGCCGTCCGGATGGCACAGGGTCTGCACATAGCTGCCGCCTTCGGTACCGTGTCCCGCATTCACAGCCACCACGATTCCCCTGGAATTTCCGGCATGGTACAGATTCACCGAAGAGGAATGGATCTGTGAATACTGCGCATAAGGCCAGGAGGGATCCCAGGTAAAAGTCTCCGTCTGTCCCGCAGGCATGCCATCTTCCTGGTTTATGTCTCCCGGACCCGAAGATGTCTCCCCTCCCTGGCGGAAGGCTCCTCCGCCCGAAGACGTTCCTCCGCCCCAGATGGAGGGTTCCTGACTCTTTCCGATCATGGCGTTCTCCGAAAGAGCTCCCTCCTCTGCCCGGACCATGACCGGCGCTGCTGCCAGCGAAACTCCCAGTAAAACCGCAAAAACGCAGATCCCCTTATTTATCCTTCTCATGCTTCTGCTCCTTATTCTGCTTCCGCCCTTCATTCTGCCTTCAGGAAATATAATACGGAATCAAAATCTCCTCTTCCGGAATACCCGTCCCCGGTCCGGAACGCCATATCACCGCTTGTGATGATACCCAGATTCATCAGTTCATCCCCGTAATGCGTCCCTTTTCCGGAAACCTCATACAGAACATCCTCCCGGAGGCCGGCCAGCTTCAGCCTGTCGAAGCCCTTGTTGGGCTCACTCAGCACCTTGTAGTATCCCACGATCGCTTCCTTTTTATCCTCGCTTACCACCATCCATGCCGTTTCGTTCCCTTCGAAGGGAGATTTCAGACGATAGAATGTTCCGAACTGAAGAAGCTCTCTGTGTTTCTTCATGAACTCTGTATAGCGTCCCATCTCCTCCTGCTCTTCCCCGGTAAGCTTATTCAGGTCCAGCTCGTACCCATAGGTCCCGAAGGCAGCCACATTCGCCCGGGTCGCAATGGACGCGACCCTTCTCACCTGATGATTCGGCACTGCGGAAACATGGCTTCCCATACTGCTCACCGGATAGACAAAGGAGGTTCCATACTGAATCTGAAGCCTTCCCACACAGTCCGTGTTGTCGCTGGTCCAGGTCTGCGGCGCATAATACAGAAGGCCCGGGTCGAACCGGCCGCCGCCGCTGGCGCAGGATTCAAACAGGATATGGGGGAATTCCGATGTCAGCCTCTCATACAGGTCATAGAGTCCCAGAATGTATCTGTGGAATACCTCCCCCTGCTGATCTGCGGGAAGCGCTCTGCTGAAGCACTCGCTGAAATACCGGTTGTAATCCCATTTTACATAGGAGATCCTGGATTCACGGAAGATTTTCGCCATGCTGTCAAAGATATAGTCCACCACATCCTTCCTGGAGAAATCCAGGACCAGCTGATGACGATATAAGGTCTCCTTCCGTTCCGGCACCGAAAGGACCCAGTCCGGATGAGCGCGGTACAGGTCGGAATCCGGGTTGACCATCTCCGGCTCGAACCACAGGCCAAACATCATTCCCATCTCTTCGATCTTGCGCGACAGTCCGGCGATCCCTTCGGGAAGAAGCTCTTTTGCCGGAACCCAGTCGCCCAGTCCCGCATAATCGTCACGGCGTTTTCCAAACCATCCGTCATCCAGCACGAACAGCTCCACGCCGTTTTCTTTGGCTTTCCGGGCGATCTTCAGAAGCTTTTCTTCATTAAAATCAAAATAGGTCGCTTCCCAGTTATTCAGAAGAATGGGACGCGCCTTGTCTCTCCAGTATCCACGGCAGAGACGTCTCTGGTAAAGCCGGTGGAAGGCCTGGCTCATGCCGTTCTGTCCTTTGTCGCTCCAGACGATTACCGCCTCCGGCGTCTGGAAGTTCTCCCCTTCTGAAAGCTTCCAGGAAAATCCGTCCGGATGAATTCCCAGAAGAACCCGGGACGCATCGTAGGTATCCACCTGCACCTGCGCCATAAAGTTGCCGCTGTAGACCAGGGAAAAGCCCATGACCTCGCCGCTCATCTCTGTTGCGTCCGGCCTTCTGAGAAGAAGGAACGGATTCTGGTGATGAGAAGAGGAACCGCGGATGCTTTCTATTCCCTGAAGCCCCTGCTCCAGGCGGCGGACCTTAGGATGTCTCTCCCTGGTCCAGGTCCCGGAAAACTGAACCATTTCGTAGTCCATATCCGGAAGATCAAGGCAAAGGCTCAGCGCCCGTTCCAGATAGACCGTTCTCTTTCCGGTATTCTTTATATTTGCCGATCTTGCGATGATCCCGTCCTTCGCGAAAATCGTATAGAGCAATGTCAGCTCCAGCTTGGCCGTCTCGTCTCTCAGCTTCAGCACCAGAGTCTGCGCTTCGCCATCTTCCTCCGTATAGGTAGCGGGAAGTCCGGCAAGACGCGGCTTCCCGGGGAGAAGCTCGTAACCGCTGAACGCAAAATCCGTAAGCCTGCTGCCGTTATCCTGCAGGATCTCCAGGGCATACTGGCGGAAATCCCCGCCCCAGCAGGAAGGATACTCCAGCCTCAGCCGTTCCATGGAGGCGCCGCAGACACAGTCCAGCGGATATCCCGCATGCCTGCCTTCCTGCTCCTCTGCACAGTATTCCCCGCTCTCCCCGTTCCGGATAAAACCTTCCAGGAGATAAGAAAAATCCTCCCTGTCATGGAGCTTTTTTCCAAAATAGAGCTGCCCCATGTGGCCATTCGGCAAAACCGTCATTATGTAACTGATTTCATCATTCTGCAGATGAAAGGTCTTTGTTTTTTCATGTACAAAAATATTCATGGCAAAATCTCCTGGTTTTTCACTGTTTTTTCGGGACTTTATCCGGAATGCACTGCGCAGCCCGATATTGTGCATCATTATAAACTGCAAACCTTTTTTCGTCAATCATCCTTTCAGCCCTGGCGTAAAAGTTACAGTTCACAGCCTCACCGGCTGGTGAGGCCGTGAGCTGTAACGAATAAAAGGGGGACAGGCATGTCCTTTCCGGAAGCCTGTCCCCTTCTCTCTGCCTGCGCTTCTCTGCCGCAGGGTGATCATACGCCTTTAAAGTGCATGTTCACATATTTGATCTTTTTCTCCGCCACCTGTTTCAGCTTTTCGGGATCTCCGAAAAAGCCGCCCTGGATGGTCCCGATCTCCTCCAGATGCTTTGCTCTTCCTTCCACCGTGGTACGGTCCTTCAGAAGGCCATCCTCGGAAATGACAAATTTCCACTTTCCGTCCTCTGTCTTTTCCAGAGTTCCGCCGGCACCGCACACCTGACATTCGATGGGATAATACAGGCCGTCCCACTGCGGTTCTCCCAGCACCAGCGCGTTGGAATGGCAGTTCGGGCACCAGCCCATATCCTCTTCTCCCATCCACTTTCTCTCTGCCGCGGGAGTCCGGAGACATTCCATGATGTTCTCTCCCATCCTGTGGGCGCGGGCCATAAGCTCATCGTTCAGAAGGCACTGCCCGTTTCCGGGAACCTGTGTCGCCAGGATCATATCCACCACCTTGAAATCCGTGGTGAACATGGTAGCCTGCATTCCCTCCAGAGCCATGGACTGCCAGGACCTGGTAGAACCGCCTACACTGATCAGACCGGCGATCCTGTCCCTGTGCTCGATCGCATGGATCGCTTCCAGGAAGGCCGTCTCAAAGGCAAGGCTTCTCTGGGCAAAGGCAAGATAGGTGGCTGTCGGCATCAGATCATAGGTAGGAACAGAAAAGATCACCGCATCCTGATTCAGCATGACATCCATGATCCGTTTCTTGTCGTCCTTTTTATCCAGGACACAGCCCACATTCTTCCCTTCGGACATACCCTTCGTACAGGCCGTACATCCGGTACAGTCCAGAATATTGTAGTCCCTCAGGTTGATCATGGTAACATCTGCCCCCTGCTCCTGGCAGGCCGAAAGAGCTTCCTTCAGCAAATATTCCGAGTTGCTGTTTTTTCTTCCTGCAGTGACTCCCATTACTTTGTAACTCATGGTCTTCCTCCTTCTCCTGCTCTTTGGGCTTTCCCCGGCTTTGCTTCCCGGAATCCAGGCATGCCTTCAGGGCTGGCCAGAAAAGCGTTTCGTGCGATTTTTCTCAGTTTCCATGCTTCTATGCCGAACGCGCAGATCAGGCGCGTACTGCATCCGCTTCAAATTCGCCCATGGCGTTGGCGGATTTTCCTACCAGACGGTCCCCTTCCAGTTTCCCGCTCAGATGGTTGGTCATCTCTCCTACTGCCGTCTTGATGGTGACATCGTAGGAATACTCTCCGTTTTTGAAGGTTCCGTTTTCGATCGGCGCGACCGCTCCGTTGGCAGCATCCTCGACTGTCCCTGTCAGCACCTCTCCATCCAGCCTGTACTCACATTTTGAAGCCATATCCCCCATAAATGTGTGCACGGTCATGATCCATTTTCCTTCCATAGTTTTGCTCCTTTCTTTATTTTATATATTTTTTCTCCTGTTGTCAAAATATTTCCTTTGACACATCAGTCAAAATGCAGATTTTTGTACTGGCCGTATTTTTTGCCTTCATCATCGATGATCCCGTCCACCTTCGGAATGATGGAAAACATTACGGCAGAAGAGACCATCAGACCACCGCCCTTGCCCAGGGTATCGATCACCCGCCGCACATCCGCCCGGATATCCTCTTCGGTCGCTCCCGGCACGTCCGTGACCTGCGGATCCACACAGCCTGCGAAAATGATCTTGTCCCCGTAGGTTTCCTTCAGCATCTTCAGATCATTGTTGGGCTGCACACTGTGCCAGCTGTCCACGCCCACCTCGACCAGGTCGCCGACGATGGGGGTAATATACCCGCAGCTGTGATGCATGTATTTCATCCCCAGGTCATGCGCCGCCTTTGCGAGACGACGCTCCGGCTCCTTGTAGAATTTTCTCCACATTTCCGGCGCCATGAACATATTATTCTGGTTTCCCCAGTCGTCATGCATCATCACGAAATCCACATCATAATATTTCTTGATGAAATAGAACTGTTCTACCCGGTAGTCTACATAGGCGTCCACAAAAGCCTGATATGCTTCCTCGTCATCGTAAGGCGCCATCAGGGCATTCACATGGCCCATTGTGGAACAGATCCGCTCAAAAGCACCGATATTTCCCACAAAATATCCCTGGAGCTGATCCTTTTTTGCCCACATCGCTTTTGTACGGGCTGCCGCCGCCTCCCAGTTTTTGTCCTTGCAGCTGGGGAATTTGATAAAATCCTCCCAGACCGTAATATCGTCAAACATCTCACATCCAGGCTTTACATGGCTCATCAGTTCCGGATGATTCGGATCGATCTCCCATTCCAGGCCGAAGTCATCCTTCCCGCTCATGAAAAGCGGCCGGTCGTTGATCTCCGGCGAGATGATCATCTGCGCCGCAGTGTTGATCATCGGCACCCACTCTGGCTGCTCGTGATTCCAGCACAATTCCATATTTTCACGTTCTGTAAGCATGGCATCCTCCTCTGTAAACACATGTTGTTATCTGATACGATCAGGCTCCTTTTTGTTCCGCGCATTACAGGAGCCTGCCTGTTCTCTGCCCTTACCGCCCTGTTGTCCATGGCTTCTGCAGATTTTCTGCTTTATATTATACGACAGGAGTCTTTCTCTGAGTAGGGACTTTCAGTCTGAAAATGCACATTTACGCCCGGGGTGATTTGTGATATTATCACAACAGGAGGTGAGTCATCATGTATCTGAGCATGTGGATCCTGGCAGACAGTCTGCAGAATGTCCGGGTAGACAAGCACATCATGTCCGGCGAAATGTGCATCCGGAACGCTTCTGTCCTTTTCGGCACAAGTCATTTTCAGGCCCATACCATCTATGTCGGCCCTTCCGGGGAATTTATCCCCACCATGCCGGAGGGGGTCCTCTGCGTCAACAAAAACGACTATTTCATCGTCTATGGCAGCAGCATCGAAGAGGTATACGAACAGCTGCAGCTGACCATCGATTTTTATCTGGAATGGGATCTCCACGTGAGAGACCGGATCGAAGAACACTGCACTCTGCAGGAGATCACGGAGCAGGGCGCGGACATCCTGCATGCAATGGTCTGTATCATGAATACCGGTTTCATCGTAAAGACCCTGGCGGGGAAAAAATACGCCTCCCATATTCCGGAACAGGATCTTTCCGACCTGCAGATACAGAGCGGTATCCCCCTGTCCCATGTAAACCGGTACAGCATCGTCCTGAAGGACCACCTGAACGATAAAGAACCTTATTTCTTCCGGGAACCTCTGCTGCAGTCCGTTTTTTTTACCAGAAATATCCTGGTAAACGGCTGGCTCTGGGGCTTTTGCTTCTTTTCCATCAGGGACGAGCATGTGCCGGAAAGCCAGAAACAGCTGTTCCGTGTAATGGTCGGTCAGTTTCTCCGCTGGTGGGACAGGAACGGGCTGGAGGCAGACAAGCCGGAGCAGAACACGGTCTTCCAGGAACTGCTCCAGGGCAGCTCCTCTCTGTCCAGGGAAGAAGTCTGGGAATACATGAATCGGATCGGCTGGTCCGAGACGGATGAAAAATATCTCTGCCTTCTCGAGGAACGGTATGGAAACAGCCTGATCTATCTCCGCCTGATCCATCAGATCTCCCAGACCTTCTCCTACTGTTACGTGCTGGAGACAGACAAAAAGGTGGCCCTGGTAGTCAACGCCTCTCATCTCCCTCTGGATATGCTGACGTCCCAGCTTCCGGCGATCCTGATGAACAGCTCGATCCACATCGGGATCAGTTATCCTTTCCAGAATCTGCTCCACCTGCCAACGTATATGGAGCAGGCACAGATTGCCCTGCAGGAAGCCTTCCGTAAAAATGTCCTGATCTGTCACTGCAGCGACTGCGCCATCCCCTATATCCGGAATCTGATCCGCAAGAACCAGACCGTAAATCTGGAACATCCCGTGGCCAGGCAGATCCGCCATTACGATGAAACCCACGGCACAGAGTATTCTCTGACACTCCGGACCTATCTCATGGAGGAGCGCAGCATCCAGCGGACGGCCGCCGCCCTGCAGATCCACAAAAATACACTCCTGTACCGGATCCACCGGATGCAGGAACAGTTTTCCCTGAACCTTGACGACCGGGACGAACGGTTCCGCCTGATCCTGAATTACATGATTTACGATTCCAACGCCAAAAACACGTTTCAATGAAGGAAAGCAGTAATTTCCATTGCGTACTGTCAGCGATCTGCCGTATAATAGAGGACAGGCAGGCCCTTTCAGGCAGCAGGCAGACAGCCT
>JAFOJB010000171.1 GCA_017420455.1 Blautia sp. | reverse complement strand
TGGAAAAAGGGAACTGCCTCCTCCATGAACATGAGGCTGGTAATATTGTTGGACCCTGCCGACTGGCCAAAGAGGGTGACATTGTCCGGATCTCCCCCGAATCCTTCAATGTTGTTCCGGACCCACCGGAGACTCTCCAGAAGATCCAGGCGCGCCAGATTGGCACTGTACCGGTATTCTTCCCGGAAATCCGGCAGCCAGTCCAGGGCGATGGTTCCCCAGAAGCCCACCCGGTAATTGACAGACAATACGATGATATCCGGATTCTCCCGCACCATGGTGGACGGATCGTAATTCATTCTGCTTCCGTCTATACGGACAGTTCCCGCATTGCACGCCATGATCTGGGCTCCTCCCGTCACCCATACCATAACCGCTTTTTTCGGAGTGGTAAGATCCGCCGTATACAGGTTCAGGTTCAGGCACTCCTCGGACATCTCGTCCAGAACGATCACGGAAGGATCCTGCCAGGGGCTGGGGCCAAAGGAAAATGCTTCCAGGACATCCTTTTCCGTCGTCTCCACCGGACAGGGCCTCTGCCAGCGCTTCACCCTTGCGAAAGGGATCCCCAGAAAACGGAGGACGCCCTTCTCTCTGCTTCCTATATACGTGCCATTCTTACAGACCGCTTTTACACTTTCGTCATATTTCATCCTGAAAATCCTTTCTCGCGAAGCATATCCCGGACAGGGCAGAAAAGCACTCTCCTGTCCGTTTTCTGCGCTGTCCGCAGAAAAGTAAATGCCCCGCCCCTTCTGGCAGGGCGGGGCTTAGGAACCTGATCCTGTACCCGCAGGCGGGACTTCTTTCCGAAGAAGCCTTTTCGCTGCGGGATAACGGTACAGATCAGGAATCGGACAGTATTATTTCCACTGGAAATTCGCGAAGTCAAGGATAAAGTCTTTCTTCACAGCCATCTCCAGGTTCGCATTTGTGACAAAGTTATAGGTGCTGAAATAGATGGCGTACATCGGAAGCTGATCCGCGATGATGGAACCGATCTCCCTCATCATATCGACGCGGTTCGCTTCATCCTGCTCTACCAGCGCCGCAGAGGTGAGCTCTTTCACCTTTGCCTTGCCTTCGCTGCCATCCCAGTGATGATAGTTCACCATACCGATCCAGGTATTCACAAGTCCGAGGCCGGCGCCGGTAGAAGTGCTGTAACCTACGATCGCCATGTCAAACAGCTCCGGATTGGTATCAAGGGTATCATTGAAGGTAGCTGCATCCAGTGTATTGATTTCCACATTCAGGCCGATCTCGCCAACCTGCGCCTGGATGATCTGCGCGATCTTGGTAAATACTTCCGAATTGTTGATGGCGAGGGTAATGGTAGTTCCTTCCGGAACGCCGGAGGCTGCCAGATGTTCTTTGGCCTTCTCTACATCATATGCATAGTAATTGTCATACTGCTGAGCGGCATCGATCCAGCCTTCCTCATAGTCGCTGAGGGCAGGATTCAGGAACTGGGTCGGAACGATTCCCTGATCGTCATAGGCAACCAGCTTGACAACGTTGGCGTCAATGGCGCAGGCAATCGCCTTACGAAGCTCCACATTGTTGGTCACGCGGCTCTCGTCGCAGTTGAAGATGATACCGACAGAATCTGCCAGCTGGCATACATACTGTGCGGTTCCGGGAACTTCCAGGGCAGAGTTGACATCTGCCACCGGAATAAAGGCGGCGTCGATCTCACCGGTCTGCAGGGCATTGATCCTCTGGGAAACCTCATCGATGGTACGGAAGGTGAGTTTCTTGATATTGGGAGCGCCGCCCCAGTAATTCTCATTCGCAACCATGCTGTAAGAAGATCCCATCACAGCATCCTCCAGAATATAGGGACCGGATCCGACAGGAGTCGTAACCATTCCATCCGGAGAATTGTTGAAGGATTCCTCTGTCACCATGTTGATATTCTGAAGCATGATCTGCTGCAGAACGTTCGGCTGATTGAGAGCCAGCACAAGGTGGGTATCGTCGATCACTTCACTGTTTTCCAGATCAATGTATCTGGCGCTTCCTACATAAGAACCATTTCCAGTGGTAGCCAGCTCCAGAGAAAACAGTACGTCGGATGCCGTAAAGTGAACTCCGGCGGAATCGTATACATCGTCACGGATGGTTACGGCGATATGCGTATCATCTGTCACTTCCGACTCTGTAGCAAGGCTGTATACAAATTCGCCTTCATTACTTCTGTACCACAGATGATCGTACAGACACCAGAGAAGGGCAGAAATGCCGCCGGCGTTTCCGTTCGGAGCCAGTGTTCCGACATCGCCGTCCAGACAGATCGTTACGGAATCCTTTGCCTCAGATGCAGCGGCGGGAAGAGCCGCTCCGACTGTCATCACTGCTGCCAGGATAAGAGCCATCAGTTTTTTCTTCATGATTTTCTCCTTTCTTTCTATTAGAGACAGTTTTTCCGCTCCTTTACGGAACAGATCAGTTTTCCGTGCCTTTATGGAGCGGAGCCCGCAAACGCAGAACGTCCCTGCGTTTTTCGGGCATAGCTTTATATATACGCGACGAACCCGTCAGCTGTACATATCATGGATTTCTTCTCAGCCAAGCCCGTTGATCTCCTTCGCCATGCAGCAGGAGATGAAATGGCCCGGCGCGATCTCCTCGATCTTCTGCGGCTGTCTGCAGGCCTCTTTGGCGTAGGGACAGCGGGAATAAAAACGGCAGCCCGGAGCCGGATTCACCGGAGAAGTGATCTCTCCCTTCAGCAGGATCCTCTGCATTCTTCTATGCGCGTCCGGCACAGGGATCGCGGACAGCAGCGCTTTGGTATAGGGATGCCAGGTATGGGCGAACAGCTCGTCGGACGGAGCCTGCTCCACCATCTGCCCCAGATACATGACCATAATATCGTGGGAGATATGCTTCACCACGGAAAGATCGTGGGTGATGAACATATAGGTCAGGCCCCGTTCCTCCTGCAGATCCTGCAGAAGATTCAGGATCTGGGCCTGAATGGAAACATCCAGCGCCGACACCGGTTCATCGCAGACAATGAAATCCGGCTCCAGTGCCAGGGCCCGCCCGATTCCGATCCTCTGCCTTCTCCCTCCGTCCAGTTCATGCGGATAGGAATTGGCGTAACGCTTCGGCAGGCCGACCGTATCCAGCAGTTCCTTTCTCTTTTTTTCGATCTCTTCTCTGGAGAACTTTCCGCTGATGATCAGTGGTTCCACCAGGATCTCGCTGACCGTCATACGGGGATTCAGAGAAGAAAAGGGATCCTGGAAAATGATCTGCATATGCTCGCGCAGCTTTACCAGTTCCTTTGGCGTGACCGATGTGACATCCTTTCCTTCATAGAAGATTGAGCCATCCGTGCTCTCCAGAAGATGCAATATCACACGGCCCAGCGTCGATTTGCCGCACCCGGATTCCCCGACGACTCCCAGGGTCTCCCCCTTGTTTATGGCCAGATCGATGCCGTCCACCGCGTGGAGCATGCCTGCCTTCGTCTTAAAATATTTTTTCAGGTTTTTTGTTTCCAGAAGAGGAGCCATCACTTTTTCTCCCTTGCTTTCAAGCATTTGACAATATGACTGCCGCCCATCTGTTCCATCCGGGGAACCGTATTTCTGCATTCCTCCGTTGCATAGGGACAGCGGGGATGGAATTTGCACCCGGAGGGCAGGTTCATCGGATCCGGCATCAGGCCATGGATCGGTTTCAGCCGTTTATCCTTGCGGTCGATAGACGGCAGGGATCCGAACAGACCGATCGTATAGGGATGGGAAGGTTCGTCGAAGATCTCCATCATGGTACCATACTCGACGATTTCTCCCGCATAGACAACCGCCACCGTATCGCAGGTCTCGGCCACAATTCCCAGATCATGGGTGATCATCAGCACACTGGTCTGCAGTTCCTTCTTCAGGTTTGTCATCATATCCAGGATCTGGGCCTGCACCGTTACGTCCAGCGCTGTCGTCGGCTCATCCGCCAGCAGAAGCTCCGGATGGCAGGCCATGGCCATGGCGATGACCACACGCTGCTTCATCCCGCCCGAAAACTGATGCGGATAATCCGTGTACCGCTCTTTGGTAATGCCGACCATTTCCAGCATCTCGACAGCCCGGACAGCCGCCTCGGATTTATTCATTTTTTCATGCAGGCGGATCGCCTCCGCGATCTGCGCTCCGACCTTCACCGTCGGATTCAGCGCTGTCATGGGATCCTGGAAGATCATGGAAATCTTTTTTCCGCGGATCCTGCGCATTTTGTGTTCAGGCAGCTGCAGGAGATCTTCTCCGTCCATGAAAATCTGGCCTGCGGTGATCTTCGAGGGTGGATCCGGAAGCACACGCAGGATCGATTTCGCAATGGAAGTTTTCCCGGCTCCCGTTTCCCCCACCAGGCCAAGGGTTTCCCCTTTATGGATCGTGAGGTCCACTCCGTTTACGGCGTGGACCACGCCGCCGTCGATCCGGTACTCCACCCAGAGATCCCGGATATCCACCAGCGTCTCACGTCCCCTCTCCTGTCTTTCTGTTCCGTTTATCATATCTGTTCCGTCCATAATCCTTCACTCCAGCACTGTTCAGTTTCTGAGTCTGGGATCCAGCGCGTCCCGGAGCCCGTCTCCCAGAAGATTAAACGCCAGCACGCTCATCATGATCGCCAGACCCGGAAAGATAACCAGGTATCCGCGCTCTCTCATCTGGCTCCGTCCGGCAGAAAGCATGGCTCCCCATTCCGGAAGCGGCGGCTGCGCGCCGAGCCCGATAAAGCTTAAGGACGCCGCGATCAGCATACAGGCGCCGATGCTCATGGTGATCGAGACGATCAGCGGCGATATCGCATTCGGGATAATATGCTTCAGAAGAATACGGGAATCCTTCGCGTTGATGGACCGGGCCGCTTCGATATACTCCATCTCCCGGACCTGCATGATGGAGGCCCGGATCAGTCTGGCATACCCCGCCATGGAGGTAACCCCCACCGCGATGATCGTGTTGTTCATTCCAGGCCCCAGCACAGCCGCCAGCGCCACGCAGAAGATGGTTCCCGGAATCGACTGATAAATATCCAGGAAACGCATCAGGGCATTGTCCACCGCGCCGCCGTAGTACCCGGCGATGGATCCGAAGATGATGCCAAGGGTCGCCGCGATGGCAACCGACAGAAGGCCCATCCGCAAAGAGAGCCTGCTCCCCACGATAATACGGGAAAGGACATCCCTTCCCAGCTCGTCGGTCCCGAAGGGATGCTTCAGGCTGGGCTTCTGGAAAATGGCTGTATAATCCTGCTGGGCATAGTTGTAAGGCGCGATCTGTTCCGCGAAGATCATCAGGATGATCAGCAGGATGATAAAGATCAGCCCTACAATGGCGCCTTTGTTTTTCAGCAGCCTTTTCATGGTTTCCTTAAACTGGTTCGTTTTTTTCAGTTCCTGATCGGAATCCGCTTCTGCCGGAAAAGGAACCGCGTTTTTACTGACTTCGTTCATAAGATGTATCCCTGCGCTTTCTTCAAGATCTTCTGCCGCAAAGCCCGGCTATGGTCAGTACTGGGACCGCAGCCGCGGATCCACCGCCGCGTAGAGAAGATCAACGATAAATATTGTCAGACTGAAGATCAATGCGATAATGATGATCGTCCCCTGTACAACAGGGTAATCGCGGGCATTCACCGCGCCCAGCATGTAGGTTCCGATCCCGGGGATCGAAAAGATGGTCTCCGCGATGATGGAGGAGCCCACCAGCGCCGCCAGCTGGGAACCGATGGCCGTAATGACCGGAATCAGCGCGTTCTTCAGAGCATGCTGGTAGATGACCTTCATCTCCGTCTGCCCCTTCGCCCTGGCCGTCGTAATATAATCCTGCCGGATTACCTCCAGCATGGAAGAACGTGTCTGACGGGCAATTCCCGCGGCTCCGGCCAGGCCTACGGAAATACAGGGGATAATGAAGCTTTTCCAGGTTCCGTCGTAGATGGTGGGGAGAAGCCCCCACTTTACGGAGAGGAGCATGACAAGCATCAGGGCAAACCAGAATCCTGGCATGGAAGCAAAGAACAGCGACAGCAGGATCGACAGGTTATCCTTCCAGCTGTACTGGTTGGTGGCGGCAATGACCCCCAGCGGGATGCCCACCAGCACGGATATGATGACGCTGAAATAGCATACCCGCATTGTGTTCGGGAGCTTTTCCCGGATCTGCTGGCCCACATCCTGCTTTGTCTTGTAGGAGGTGCCCAGATTAAAATCGATAAATGTCTCTTTAAAGAACCTGCCGAGCCTTACAATATACGGATCATTCAGCCCCATCTCTTCCCGCAGGGCATCCCGTTCCTCCTCGGTCGCGTCCACTCCCAGAAGGCCGCTGGTCGGGTCCCCGGGGACAAAATACATCAGCGTAAATGTCAGAAAAGCCACCCCAAGAACCACAGGTATCATCCACAGCAGTCTCTTAATGCAGTATTTCAGCATAATTTCCACCTCGATCGCTTACTGGCGCAATGATAATTGGCGTATTTACCAATTTAAAAATACCATATTTTACTATATCTGGCTATAATAACTATTTTTCGTCATAAACAGATGGTTTATGCCCAAAGCAAACAATCTGTTTGCGCTCGGCTCCGGGTGTTCCCCTCCTGAGCAGCAGCTACTTTTCACAGCCCTCCACAACACTCAGAATTCCCGCCCTGCGGGCTCTCCTGGCGCTTCGCGCCTGAATTCCTCATCTTGTGGAGTGACAGCTTTCGCAGTCCATCCCGCTGTTCATATTTGCCGGAAATCTTATGAACGAGACAGGTATCACCAAACGCCTGATCAATCTTTCCAACACACTGGTAGGTCATCTTCCCGGCCATCTGGGACAGGTCAGCTGCGTATTGTCCACACTGATGGGAGGCGTTTCCGACTCCGCCAACGCGGACGCCGCCATGGAATGCCGGATCCTGGGGCCGGATATGGTCAGATCCGGCTATTCCAGAGGCTGGAGCGCCGCCATCAATGGCGTATCTTCACTGATCGTCGCGACGATTCCTCCAAGCATGGGGCTCATCATTTACGGCTCCGTAGGAGACGTCTCCATCGGAAAGCTGTTT
>JAFOJB010000170.1 GCA_017420455.1 Blautia sp. | reverse complement strand
ATCGGCACACTCGCTTCCCTGGTTGTGGTTGCTCTGAACATCTAACTGAGTTCGGGAATCGCGACCACCCTCAGAAAAGCAAAGAAAGTCCACATCATGTATGGCAATGTGATCCTTGTGGTGCTTGGTTTTTACGTCCTGATCAGAACACTGATGGCGCTCTACAGGAACAAAACGATCTCCATGCTGGATTTCATGGCTGTTCCGGGTATGCTGTATTTTATCATCAATAACTATATTCCGATGGTGGGTATTGCGATTGCCTTCAAGAAGGTCGACTACAGCAAGGGTATTCTGCGCAGTCCCTGGGTCGGCTTCGACAATTTCAAGATGCTCTTCCAGAGCAACGGCAATTTCTTTACCAGCAACGCATGGATCATCACAAGAAATACGCTGCTCTACAATCTGGTGTTCATCATACTTGGGGTGTTTACCGGTGTGGTCGTCGGTATCTGTCTTGCCGGCGTCACCAGCAAGTTCCTGCAGAAGTTCTACCAGACAAGCATTCTTCTGCCGCAGCTGATCTCCTACGTTATCATCGCGTATATCGTATATGCATTCCTGAGCAATGAAACCGGTCTTGTGAATCATCTCCTGGGTGAAGCCAATGCAATCAACTTCTACGCGGAAAAGAAGTACTGGCCGCTCATCCTGGTGTTCATTTACATCTGGAAGCAGATCGGCTACAACGGAATCATTTTCCTCAGTTCCATCGTCGGGATCGACAAGAGTGTCCTGGAAGCCTCCAAGGTGGACGGCTGCAGCAAATGGCAGCAGCTCCGCTATGTCACCCTGCCGCTTCTGAAGCCGACGATCATCACACTTACCATGCTTCAGGTCGGCCGTATCTTCTATTCGGATTTCGGCCTCTTCTATCAGGTACCGCTTAACTCGGGCGCGCTGTATGACGTGACCAACACCGTCGATACCTATGTGTACCGTATGCTCATGACGATGAACAATATCTCCGTCTCGTCGGCAGCCAGTACCTACCAGGCGGTTGTGGGCTTCATTCTGGTCTTTGCCGTCAACATGATCGTCCGAAGACATGACAAAGAGAATGCTCTGTTCTAAAAGGAAAGGAGGATAAGAGATGGAAGATTCAAGTGTAAGAAGCTCGTCGGACAAGCACTTTGAAGCACTGGTGATTATCATATTGTCGATCTTCGCGGCCTGTGCCATCCTTCCTTTCATCCTGCTGGTGTCTTCGTCCTTTACGGATGAAAGCACGCTGATCAGAGAAGGGTATGCATTTATCCCCAGGAAGTTTTCTACGTATGCGTATGAGTACCTGATGAGTTCCAACGCAGTCAAGATTTTCAAGTCCTACGGCATTACGATCCTGATCACGGTGGTGGGTACCTGTATTTCGCTGCTCATCGGCCCGATGCTCGCGTGGGTGCTGTCGAGAAGGGACTACAAGAGGGCGGGGCTTCTGACCTTCCTTGTGTTCTTTACGATGCTGTTTAACGGCGGTATTGTTCCGTCCTACATCATGTGGACGCAGATGTTCCATGTGAAGAACACGATCTGGGGTCTGATTTTTCCGACCCTCATCATGAATGGTTTCTTCGTCATCCTGTATAAGAACAACTTCAGGTCCAACATTCACCCGGCACTGGTGGAGGCCGCCAAAATTGACGGAGCCGGAGAGCTGCTGATCTACTTCCGGATCGTCCTTCCGCTTTCCCTGCCGATACTTGCCACGATCGGACTGATGGTCGCGCTGGGGTACTGGAACGACTGGACAAACGGTCTGTATTATATCAGTGATACCAATCTTTACTCACTGCAGCAGCTTCTGAAGAGCATCATCGACAACATCAGCGCGCTTGCATCGATGTCGAATACGGCGGCGGCAGGAGCGGCGGTCGCAAAGATGCCGGGCAACTCGATCCGTATGTGTATGGCAGTGATCGGCGTAATTCCTGTCATGATCGCGTACCCGTTCTTCCAGAAAGCATTTATTGCCGGTATTGCAATGGGCGGTGTAAAAGAGTAACCATTGCGGAGGTTCTGAAAATCGTAAGGAACTGTACACAAATACCCTTTTGTAAAGGGTATTCATGGACAGTTCCTGACAGCTGCTGCAGATTGGCGGCAGGAACATGGCGCGGGTGAATTCCCGCGCCATATTCACAGGAAAGGAGCAGACGAGCGATGTTTGATCAATATCTGATCCGGAAGGACAGTCTGAAAAATGATTATATTGACGGCAAAGCGGTCGGGTTTCAGTTTGCAGTCCGGATCGCGGATTACAGGGGCTGCTTTCTGTCCCTGCATAACGGCTACTATATCAGCTGCGACGGAACAGAATATCCGAGGGAGCTTCAGACCTTTGAGATCAACGGAAAAGCTCCCCGCACCTATGAAGAACTGAAATGGTGCGCGTGGGAACACTGGGACTATGACGACGAGGGGATCGTCCATGTGAAGAAAGAGGGCGGCCTTGAGAAGGGAACGCACCACATTGGACTGCAGCAGTCCATTCTCGCCCAGTATGGTTACATGCCCTGGGATGAGGAATGGGTGAAGAATCCTCCTGTTCCGGGCAGCGGCGCAGGCGCCGGGAAAACGGAGACGATCTGTTATTTCGATCTGGAGCTGCAGGATACCTGCGGCTGCACATGCGGAGCATAAGGAAAGGGGGCAGACAGGATGGCAATCAAGAGAGGCGTGTCGTTATACAGTTATCAGCAGACACAGTTTTTCAGGCAGCTCGACTGGAAGGGACAGATCCGTGAAGTGCGGGAAAATCTTGGAACGGACGGCATCGAGATCATCAATCAGCAGCTGATCCCGCATTATCCCTTCCCTTCTGAGGAATTTCTGTACGATTTCCGGAGCTATATGGCCCGCTACAATATGAACGCCGTGACGATGGATGTTTATCTGGACGTCCATCAGTTCCGGGATCATGTGATGACGCATGGAGAGGCTGCCGAGCACCTGAAAAATGACATCCGTCTGGCGGCAAAGATGGGCTTTAAGAATGTGCGCTGCCTGGTGCTTGTCCCGATCGATGTGATCGAGGCGTGCATCCCCACGGCGGAAAAGTACGATATCCGCATCGGCAAAGAGATTCACGCGCCATGGCCGATTAAGCCGGGAAACTATGTGCAGCCGAAGAAAGGCATGGCTGCCGGCATCAATTTCCGCGCCGTGGATGAGATGATCGAGCTGCGGGAGCGCACGAAAAGCCCCTATGTAGGGCTTGTCCCGGATTTCGGTATTTTCCAGTACCGGCCGTCGGAGGTCACGATCGCCTATGTAAAAAGGCATGCAAAGAACCCCGAAGCAGTAGACTGGATTCTTGAACACGCGCCGGAATATGGACATGATGAGCTGATCGATGTGGTCGATGAGAAATTCCCCGGACATGGAATACCGGTGAACCAGATCGACAGGGTTGCCCTGCATAAGTCCTGCTGCGCGCCGGAGGATATTCTGGACGTGCTGCCGTACATCGTCAGTATACATGGGAAATTCTACAACATGACGGAGATTCCCGGAAAGCCGGGCTGTTATGAGGACAAGTGCATCGATTACGAGACTCCGATGAAATACCTGCGTGAAAACGGCTATGACGGGTATATCAATTCTGAGTTTGAAGGCCAGCGGGACCAGCAGGATATGGGGGAGGAGAATCTCGTCTCCGAGATCGAGCAGGTACGAAGGCACCATGAGATGCTGAGAAGACTGACAGGAGAAGCCTGATCTGAGAAGGCTGATGCTGTAACGGAAAACCGGTGAAATGATATGAAGCTGTTTGATTTTGACGGTCCGTTCATGACCCTGCTCCGGAAGCTGTGGGGTATCCTGATCTCCGGAACGCTGTTCCTTCTTTTCTGCATCCCGGTCGTCACGGCAGGGCTGTCATTTACGGCGCTGTACACCGTTGCGGAAAAGAATCTCAGGAATAACCGGGGATATGTTGTTTCGGGTTTTCTGGAAGCGGTGAAAAAAAACTGGCGGCAGGCGCTCGTTGTGGGCACCGTGCTGTCGGCTGTGCTTCTGGTGTTTGAAGCGGACGTGCGCATCCTCCAGGTGTTTCTGGAAAACGGGCACATGATCGGGAATATGTATGTGCTGATCCGCATCTTTCAGGTGCTGCTGATCGTGTACGGGATCTGGGTGTTCGCGCAGATTGCGGTTTACGAGAATTCTCTGAAGCAGATCCTGAAAAACGCAGTCATCCTGATGGTGCGGCATCTTCTGGTGAGCTTCGGCCTGCTTGCGCTGGCTGTGTTTGCGGCGGTGGTCATCTGGATCATGCCGTTTCTGGCCGCGGTCATGCCGGTGGTATCAACCTGGCTGATGACAGCGCTGCTGGAGAATGTATTTAAGAAGTACAGCCCCTGACGATGGCGGCATGGGGGCGGCGGCAGGGGACTGTCCCCCACTGCCTTGCCCTTCTGCCGCTGTTCTGGAAAAGGAGGGAGAAAAATGATTCTGGAAATAGTAGGGTATGTCGGATCGGTACTTGTAGTAGTCTCCATGCTGATGTCTTCCATTGTAAAGCTGAGGGTGATCAACACCATCGGAAGTGTGATTTCCATGGTATACGCCATTATCGTGGGAGCACTGCCGCTTGCACTTATGAATGTCTGCCTGATTGTGATCAATATCTTTAATCTGGTAAAGCTTATGCGGAAAGAGAAGCCCTATGAGCTTGTGGAAGGAACGCCGCAGGATACTCTTGTGCAGTATTTCCTCAGGTATTACAAAAAGGATATCGAAGTATATTTTCCGCAGGTGGAGAAAGCATTATCCGGAGAAACAGGGCTGGCCTATATTGTATGCTGCGAAGGAAACCCGATCGGACTTTTGCTTGGGAACCGGCAGAGGGACTGCATTGATATTGTGCTGGAATATACGACTCCGGCCTACCGTGACTGTTCTGTGGGCGGTTATCTGTATCAGAAGCTGGCCGGACTTGGTTTCCGGACGCTGCGCTTCGCCCAGCCGCTTTCCGACGGACATAAGTCATACCTGGAAAAAATGGGATATCAGCAGAACCAGCAGGAGTGGGTCCTGGCTTTAAAGGCTTAAGCCCGGCTGCTGTAAAAGAAACAGTCTGAAGGAGAAAAGGCGCTCTGCGCCGTCCCCGGATTCCCGGGAACGGCGTAAAGCGCCTTTCTTTCTGAAAATCACTTGTCAAAGTTCTGCGAGCATTTTTCCAGCAGCTGGATGATCGGAAGATGCTGTGGACATGCATTCTCGCACTGGCCGCAGGCAATACAGTCACAGGCTTTTCCCCTGTCCTGCGTGACAATGGCGTATTCCCGCAGAGTGCGGAATTCCGGGCTGCCCTTTTTCCGGTTTTCTACGTTGAAGATCTCCGGAATCGGGATTTCCTCAGGACATCCTTTGGTGCAGTAATGGCAGGCGGTACAGGGGATCGACTTATCCTCATTCAGGGCCTGCTGCGCTTCCCTGATCACATCCATCTCGTGAGCGTTCAGGGGGATAAAGTCCTTCATATAGCTGATGTTGTCCTCCATCTGCGCCAGGGAGCTCATTCCGCTCAGCACAGTCAGGATGCCCTCCTGGCTGGCAGCAAAACGGACGGCCCAGCTGGAACAGGAGGCATTTCCTTCCCGGTCAAAGATGGCCTTTACGGAATCGATCGGATCCGCAAGAATTCCGCCCTTTACCGGTTCCATCACGATGACAGGCTTTCCATACTTCCTGCAGATCTCCCAGTTCTCTCTGGCTTTTACGCCCGGGTTGTCCCAGTCTGCGTAATTGAGCTGCAGCTGGACAAATTCCACATCCGGATGTGCTTTCAGGAGCTCCTCCAGAAGCATGGGATCCGCGTGGAAGGAAAAGCCGTAATGGCGGATCAGCCCTTTTTCCTTCAGCTCCTTCACATACTCCCAGAGTCCGTACTCTTCGTAATTTCTGTAGTTGTTCCGCTGCAGCGCATGAAGAAGATAATAATCAAAATAACCTGCTCCGGTCCGCTCCAGGCTTGTATAGATCTCCTGCTTTGAGAATTTTTCGTCCCTGTCAGGACCAAATGCGATCAGCTTTGTCGTTAAGGTGTAGGTCTCTCTGGGATACCTCTCCACCAGTGCCTGCCGTATTGCTTCTTCGGAGCCTTCATATGCGAAAGCCGTGTCAAAATAAGTGCCGCCTGCCTCCATGAAGCAATCGACCATCTGACTGGTCTGCGGCACATCGATCGTTCCGTCTTCCAGTCTGGGAAGCCTCATCAAACCAAACCCAAGTTTCTTTGCGGGTACAAAATCCATCTGCTCTACCTCCTGATCCTCTCACCGGAATTTTCCGGAGTGTTATCCGATATGTGTCCTCTCCCGCTTCTTACGCTACCACAGATCCGCTCTTTTTTCAATGGGTTTCAGGCTGGGGAAGACAAGTCCTCTTATCTTTTCCAGGCAAGACAAAAGAACCGTCCCCTTGTCTTGCGGAAGGTATCCTTCAGAGGAACATCGCAGGAGGACAGCCATGCGCCGGCGATCATCAGGACCAGGGCCGCGATAAACAGGGTTCCGGGAATCTCGCGGAAGATCACAAGTGAAAGGAAGACTCCTGTGAAAGGGGCGACCGCATAGCAGGCGCTTGTACGGGCGGCACCGAGGATCCTCTGCGCGCGGACATAATAATATATGCTGAGACCATATGCAACAAAGCCAAGGAGAAGAACTACGGGAACTGCCCAAAGGTGCAGAACGCGTTCTCCGCAGAGGATGCCTATGAGGAGAGAACCTGTTCCGGAAAAGATCCCTTTGAACATAACGATCTGCAGAGGATCCTTTGCGGAGAGCTTTCTTGTACAGTTGTTTTCGAGGCCCCAGCAGATGCAGGCGAGCAGAACAAAAAGAGAGCCCGTGTTAAAGCGGAGGCTTGAGGCGTCTTCGAGGCAGAGAAGGGAACAGGATGCGGTTACAAACAGAATGCCAAGCCACAGTCTTGCGGAAACGGACTCCTTGAAGAGCAGAAGGGCAATGACCGCAGTCGCGGCGATTTCGAAGTTGTTCAGCAGCGAGGCATTGGCCGCTGTGGTCATGGAAAGCCCGAAAAGCAGACAGATCGGCGCGGCAATATCAAGGACGATCATGGCAGCGGTAAAGGGAAGGTCCTGCCTGGTGAGAGGAGATTCCGTTCCCTGTCTGCCTGCTGTTTTCCGGATCAATGACAGAAGGATCATTCCGAAGCCGGCGCCAGCATAAAGAAAACCGGCCATCAGCGTAGAGGGCATATACGCAAGCAGTAATTTGGAAAAGGGGGAGTTCAGGGCATAGAGGCCGGCAGCCAGGAATGCCATGAGTATTCCGTGTTTCATACCTGGTTTCATCCGATCATCTCCAGAACATAATATTTGATAATGAACAAAGCGTTTGATATAATAATAGAAGAAAGAAGCCGGGGAGGCAATAACCAGATTCCGGAGGTTGTTCGTTAATGAACAGTTCAGGGCATTTGTTCGGAGGTATAAGTCATGGATCGCAGAAAACAGAAAACAAGAAGGGCAATCTTCCAGGCATTCAGCCGCCTTCTGGAAATAAAGCATTTTAATGACATCACTGTGCAGGAGATACTGGATGAGGCGGACATCGGCAGGAGCACCTTTTACTCACATTTCGAGACAAAGGACGCTTTGCTGAAGGAGATGTGCACGGATATTTTCGATCATATTTTTTCCTCTGACCTGCAATCGGAGAGATCCCATGATTTTTCTTCCTCTGATCATGGACTTCAGGAAAAGATCACGCATCTTCTGTATCACCTGAAAGACCATAAAGGAAATGTTCTGGGAGTGCTGTCCGGCGAGAGCGGAGAATTGTTTATGCGTTTCTTTAAGGAATATCTGAAAGCAATGTTTGAACAGTATCCGGAAAGCATCAGTCAGGATGTGCCGAAGGAATTCGCTCTGAATCATCTGGTCGGAAGCTTTGCGGAAGCGGTGAAATGGTGGATGGGAAACAGGATGAAAATGGCGCCGGAAGAGCTGGCGGAATGCTATCTGAAGCTGATCGGCTATCATGCGTGAATCCAGGTCAATGGTTCAGTGCCTCACCGACGTGAACAGGTTTCAGGAAGGAAGATCAGATCCGCAGGGAACTGAAAACCATTACGGACGCCTGTTACCGGAACGGCTGCAACTTCGAGCTGGTCCTCAAGGATGTCAGTACTGTCTCCTATCATCCGGAGCATCTGACTTTTGCGATATCATGGGGGCAGGTTTCATGACACGCCAGGTACGTGTCGGGAAATCTGCCTCCGCGACGTTACAGTTCACGGACTCACCGGCAGGGACTGCGGAAGAATCTTTGCCCGCAGTCAAAGGGCTTTACGTCCTGCAGACGTGGATAAAGATTCTTCTGCAGTCAGGAGAGCCGACAGACGCAGAAAACACATCAGTCTCCGGCCGGTGAGACCGTGAACTGTAACGCTTCGTGACACACCCCGAGGAAATTCATGCATATTCCTGTTGAACGCAGCAGTCGGCGCGATTATAATAGAGAGAAGATTTCGTCAGATATTAGCCTGCGTGAGGAGACATATTCTGTTGTCGGCCGTGTTCCGGCCTGCTTACAAAATCGTTATCCGATAACGATGTATGTCAGTATATTTTTACGAATAAGAGGAGGAATAGTATGGGTTCACTCGGCTCTTTTATCATCAACAGCGTTCTGCTGGGGGTAGGTCTGGCAATGGATGCCTTTTCGGTTTCGATGGCCAATGGACTGAACGCGCCGAAAATGTCCCGCGGTATGAGATTTTATATCCCGATGACATTTGCGGTATTTCAGTTTCTGATGCCCATGATCGGCTGGGTTTGCGTTCGAAGCCTCGCGGAGGCGTTTGAGGCTTTCCAGCGGGCCATACCGTGGATCGCTCTGGTGCTGCTGCTGTTCATCGGCGGAAAGATGCTGATCGAAGGGATTCGCGGCGACGATACGGAGCAGGCGGAGTTCGCCCTGAAAACCACCGCATTGCTGATGCAGGGTGTGGCGACCTCCATCGACGCACTGTCGGTTGGCTTCACCATTGCGGAATACCATGTCGCCCGGGCCCTGGCAGCCTCCCTTATTATCGGAGGAGTCACATTTGTCATCTGTTCCTGCGGTCTTCGCATCGGCCAGCGCTTCGGCACCCGCCTTGCCGGGAAAGCTTCCATACTGGGCGGCGTGATCCTGATCGGTATCGGCCTGGAGATCTTCATCACCGGTATTCTCGGAATCTGAACCGGGAAAAAAGGAGAAAAGAGAAAAAAAATTAAACTGTCAGGCTAATACTATTGGCATTTCGGTTTCTATCTGTTATAATGAAATTCCGTTGTGATACATGGTGAACAGGGATGGGCGATGAATAAGGAGGGGACAAGTATGAAACCGATGTATTTATCAATCTCACAGAAAGAAACCGGTATCCGGATCAAAAACCTGCTTTCTGAGAACGGATACACAGTCAGGGATGTCCAGGCCGCTATGGGGTTTGAAAATCCGCAGTCCATTTACAAATGGCTGTCCGGGAAGTCATTGCCAAATCTGGACAACTTTGTAATTCTGAGCAGGCTGCTGCACACCAGTATCGAAGATATCCTCGTCATTGACGGGGATATTGTTCGACTATGCGGCTGTTCACACATATCCTGGAGAATATTGCGCTGGATTTTTCTATGGGTGTACAGATAAAAAGTCCGGTACAGAGAGGTGGATCTGCCGCCGTGCCTGGTAAGGAACTGTCCATAAATAACCTTTACATCTGGCGCGTCTAAATCCGCCCAGGCTGCGTTGTCGTCAATCGTCGATGTAAGCGGCATCATATTTCGAAACTTAAGATACAGAAAAGAAAAGCCCCATTCGGATGGATGGGGCTTTTCTTTTTGTGCGATAAAGCCGCCAAACGTGCGCCGTGCTTGCACGAGCGCACACTTGGCGGCGAACGGTCATCGAAGGGCGTGCCCTGAGATGAGCGGTATCGCGGATCGGACAGGGGAATGCATTTCTCCCCTGTCCGATCGGATAAAGAGTCAAACGTGCGCCGTGCCTGCACGAGCGCACACCTGGCGGCGAACGTTTCTACTGTCGGATTTTCCACCCCTTCGGACAATCTGATGATTATCTGTACTACACTGATTGTAAAAGAATGTGGTCACCTGGTCATTCAATAATGGGCAAACACGCCAGGATTATGTTAAACGCAGATCAGACAGAGAAGTGCATTTTCTCCCCTGTCTCAATCCTTACAGTGGTCATGGCCTTCTGCCGTCGCTAAACCGCTGGTTGAATGCATTCCGGCAGGATATCATATATAATGCTGTATTACGGAAGCAGGAGGAGATGATTTTTCCGCCGGCCGTCCTCTGACCGGATTTACAGTATTGTCATCCGGCAACGGTGTATGCCGGTACGATCCTGCGAATGAGAGGAGGGTATCTGGATTGAAAAATTACTGGAAAATGGACGATCTGTCGATTCTGACGGTTCCATATGCCTATGTGGACCACAGCTCTTATCTGGCAGATTCCCTGTTTTCAAAAGGAAGTGTCGCTCTGAAATATAAAGGAGAGATGCTCCGGAAGGATTCACCCTACCGTATTGTTTTCTGCAGAGTGTGGAAAAAGGATACGCAGAAATTTGAAAAGGCAATGGGGAATCTCGAAAATAAAATGCTTCTCATGGGGCACAGGGATTATCCGGAGTTCTGTGAGACAATTGAGAAACTGATTGAAGAACACGGAAGAGGAAAAAGGGGACGCGTGTAAAAAGGAAGTGCGAAAAACCTTTCTGCGGCCATATGGCGTCTGTCCCGCAGCGATCCTTCCTGCCTGCACCTTGAAAACTTTATAGGGTATCAATGATTCCAGCGTAAAATGACATCATTTTGCGGAACGGTCTTTTGAGGCCGGATCACGCCATTTACAGTGCACCAACGGCATAAGATGCAGTTTTCTGAAACTCCGGAAACAGAGCTTTCGTTTTATGAGAAGGAGACATATGAAGAAAAATATCGGTAAGTTGGATGGAAATGCTGAAATCGACTGGACATTGGATGAAAACGGGTGTCTTACAATCTTCGGAACGGGGAAGATCCCGGATTATGCCTGTGGAGATCATCCGGCGGCTCCCTGGATTGACAGAAAGGAGTCGATTGAAACTGTGGTGCTTGAGGAAGGGATTTCAGAAATCGGAATCAATGCGTTCCGGGATTGCAGTAATCTGAAAAAGGTATCTCTTTCCGGCACTGTCTTCCGGATCCATGCGTATGCATTCAAAAACTGTACGGATCTCAATGAAATTGTCACCATCCGCAATAAGTGGCGGTATATCTATGAGGAAAGCGCGGCGCCTGCGGACAGGGAGGAAGAACTGATCTTTGGCGTAGAGTCTTTTCTGAATGTCCCGTGGGCAGTACAGAAATGGGGACGGTTCTATCTCTGCGAAGACATCCTGTATGTCTGCTTCCAGGGGGAGGAGAGGCTGGAGATCCCATCGCATATCAGGGTGCTGAAGCAGTTTTCCTTTTCCGAGATCGAAGCGGGAGACCTGATCTGTCCTGCTTCCGTGAGAGTCATTGAGGATTTTGCCTTTTTCCGGACAAAGATCAGAAACAGGCTTGTCTTTTCCTCTGCTGCTTTTCCGGAAGAAAAAACTGCGCCCGGGAAGGATTCTTCCGAAGAGAGCAGTTCCGGAGAAAGCAGTTCCGGAGAAAGCAGTTCCGGAGAAAGCAGTTCCGGGGAAAACAGTTCCGTGGAAAGCAGTTCCGGAGAAAACGGCTCCGGAAAAAGCAGCTCCGGGGAATACCATATCGGGGAGTACAGCTTCGCGGACTGTGTTTTCTGTTCCGTAAGCTTTCCTTCCGGCTGGGTTCCGGAAGGTATGAAAAAAAGGAAAATGTGGGTTGACAGAACCGACAGAACCATTCCTCTCCGCCGGGGCCCGGCAGTCACAAACAAGTATTATGCCGGCCTGGAGAAGGTGCCGGGAAGCGAAAGGTTTAAAAGGATAAGGATCATGAAGAATAAGGCCGTTCACCATAAGAACGGCCGTGTGACGGCTATCTGGGATCATAATTATATTCATGTAGGAAAAGCCATGCTGCATAAGCTCCAGGGCGGGAGAACCCTGATCTGCGTAACCCATGAGCATGGAAGACTGCTCCATGTGAAGGCGGTCGGATACAGCCATAGGAATGACGACGCCGGGAATCCGGAAACAGTACCATATCTGTATCTGATGTACCCCAGGAGGGATGGCGGGGAGATTCTGCCATGGCGGGATTCCTTTCTCTGTCTGGAAAAAGAAGAGATCACAGCCGCCTTTGACAGCAGGAACGGGGAAATCCTGGAAAGAGAGGGAAAGCTGCGTTTCCCGGATCCGGATGTAAAGGAAGAATGGTTTCTGTGCGATACGAGGAAAGATTCCGAGTGGTGGGGATGCGCACTGGAGCTCCTCAGGATCTGGAGCGGTTTTCATCCGGAGATCAGAATCGATACAGCAGATGAGAACAAAGAACCAGGCAGAGTCAGGATGACCGTTTCTTTATAAGAGGATCGAATCCGGTCAGACGGCCGCAGTCTGCGGCCGCCTGACCGGGAACATCGTCCAAAAATGTGTGATCAGTTCGGGAGAAAGGGGGACGACTTGTTAAACAAAGAATGGGAAGAGCTTTTTGGAATAGAAGTAAGTATGGCATCTGACGCGCCGGAGGCCATGGATGATCTGGCCGGAGCGGAGAATGGTAAAAAGGACTCCCTGGCAGCTCTGGTGACCTGTCTGAATACGAAGGGATGTATCGATCTGAACTGGATGGAGGCTTTTTCCGGGCTTCCCGCCGACAGGCTGCGGGAGCTGCTGGAAGGAGCGATCTACCAGAAGCCGGAGAGCTATGATCTTTCCCGGTCGGAATACGAAGGCTGGGTCCTCAGAGCACAGTATCTGTCCGGAAACATCAAAAGAAAGCTGGAGACAGCGAGGAGGCTGAACAGAAAGTACTGCGGACTGTTCGAAGCCAATGTTCTCGCCCTGGAGTCTGTTCTGCCCGGGACAGTGGAGCTGGACGAAATCGGCTTTGGAATCGGAAGCCCCTGGATCCCTGAAAAGTATTATTCCCTGTTTGCAATGGAACTTCTGGGTCTTTATGATCTGCCGGATATTCATTATTATCCCTCGCTTGGGCAGTGGAAGATATCCTCTTTCATGGGCTTGCGGATCAATACGGTCAATAACGTTTATACTTACGGCACAAAGCGGATTTGTGCGCTGAAGATTCTGGAGGACACCTTAAACGGCAAAAGCCTGAAGATCTATGATGAGGTCCCGAGGCCGGATCGTAAGTCCGGCACAGCGAATATCCTCAACGAAAATGAAACACTGGCAGCCCAGGAAAAGCAGGAGCTGCTGCAGACAGCTTTCCGGGAATGGGTACGGAAGGACGATTCCAGGATCCGGCAGCTGGAGGAAATCTTTTATGATAACTATGCCTGCAACGTAGGCGGCCGCTACAGGGGAAGCTTCCTGGAACTGCCGGGACTTTGCACGGAACAGTTTACGCCGTATCCCCATCAGAAGGACGCTGTCGCACGGATCATCCTGGAAAAGGATGTTCTCCTGAATCATAAGGTCGGGAGCGGCAAGACCTACGTGATCATCATGGGGATCCATGAGCGTAAGCGTCTGGGGCTTTCTGACAAAAACCTGATCGTTGTTCCGAATAACGTGCTGGAGGCTTTTGAGAGAATGCACCGGCAGATTTATCCTCAGGACAATATCCTGGTCCTTCATCCGGAGGATTTCAGACCGGAGAACAGAGGCCCCATGCTTGAAAGGATCCGGGACGAAGATCTTACCTGCGCGTATATGCCCTTTTCCTCTTTTGAGCGGCTTGGGATGAGCCGGCAATATAAACTGGAGAAGCAGACACAGCAGATCAGGACCTGCCGGAGCAAGGCCGCAGGCACATCTGACACCTGGGAAAAGAACCGTCTGGAAGCCCTGGCCTCCCGTCTGTCCAGGGAGCTGGCAGAGATGCAGGAGAAGCTTCCGCCGGATGAGTACCTTGCCTTTGATGAACTGGGAATTACAACTCTGGTTGTAGATGAAGCGCATTCCTTCAAGAATATTACTCTGAACACCCGGACTGACGGCATCGTCGGGATGCATGCCAGGGGAAGTAAAAAATGTGATGAGCTGCTGGAGAAAACCGCGTTTGTAAGAGATCAGGGAGGCGGCCTGGTCTTTTCCACCGGGACGCCGCTGACGAATTCCATATCCGATCTGTTTGTCCTTCAGTACTTTTTGCAGCCGGAACAGCTGGAGTTCCTGCACCTGGATCACTTTGACGAATGGCTCAACAATTTCGCTGCCCGCCAGACCGGGTTTGAAGTGGACGTTGATTCCCGGAGCTACCGTATCAGGACACGGTTTTCCAGCTTTCACAATATCCCGGAGCTGATGAGTCTGTTCGCCAATGTATGCGACTTTTACCTGGAGGACGACGAGACTATGGGGCTTCCGGAGAGCGACGGGTATGTGGATGTGGTTGTGCCAAAATCACCCGAGCAGAAAGCCTACATCGACGACCTTGTCACCCGTACGGAAAAAATCCGGCAGAAGCTTGTCAGGGGAACCGAGGACAATCTTCTGAAGGTTACCCATGACGGCCGCGGTGCCGGACTGGATATCCGCCTTGTGGATAAAACTGCAGCGCCGGATCCGGAGGGAACAAAGGTATATGCCTGCGCCGGGAAGGTCTATGAGCTCTGGAAGGAATATCCCGGAACCTCCCAGCTGGTGTTCTGTGACCAGGGAACTCCGAAGCAGGGGTTCAATGTCTACGATGAACTGAAAAAAATCCTGAATACGATGGGGATTCCGGAACAGGAGATCGCCTTCGTCCATGAAGCGGCAACCGATGTCAGAAGACGCAGATTATTCCGCGAGGTGAATCAGGCGTCTGTAAGAATCCTGATCGGAAGCACTGCGAAGCTTGGGATCGGCGTAAATGTCCAGGAAAACCTGATTGGAATCCATCATCTGGATATCCCCTGGAAACCCTCCGATATCGTTCAGAGGGAAGGTCGCCTGATCCGGCAGGGGAACAAAAACAACAGGGTTTTCCGGTTCAGATACATTACGGCGGGTACTTTCGACGCATATTCGTGGCAGCTCCTGGAAAACAAACAGAGATTTATTTCCCAGTTCATGAACAACCATCTGACCGGAAGAGATGTCCGGGACATCGATGATATGGTTCTGAGCTATGCGGAGGTCAAGGCCCTGTCTGTCGGAGACCCGCTGCTTAAGCAGCGCATCGATACATCGAATGAACTGGAACGTCTGAAAATCCGCTGCAGACAACGGGAGACGGAACTGAAAAAACTGGAAAATGTAATGCAGAGTACACCGAAGATCCTGGAGCGTCTTAAACAGAGGATACTGTGCCTGGAGAAAGACCGGGAGTACTTCCTGGCAAACCGGGAAAAACTGAATAAGGAAGACAGGAAATCCTTTGGCGAGGAAGCGCTGGAGGCACTGGCCGGAAACGTAATGATGGAAAAGGAAAGGCTCTTCGATGTTGTCCATGGGTTTTCCGTTATTCTTCCGGCATATATGAAGCAGGAGCGGCCCCGTTTTCTGCTGGAAGGGATCTCGGGAACCAGATATGAGGCAGATATGCGGGATGCAAAGGCCGGAGGGTGTCTGCAGCGTATCGAATATCTTCTGATGCACCTGGATGAACGGATCCGGTCTGCCCAGGAGGAAACCGCGAGAGCAAAAGCCATGTCGGCGCAGGCTGCCAGGGAATTTGAAAAGGGCAACAGCTACACTGCACAGGTCTCCAGAGTTTCCAGGAAGCTGCTTGATATCGATGTGAAGCTGAACCGCCGTGAAAACGAAGATGTGCCTGCCCCGGCAGATGGGTGAAAACGAAGATCTGACTGACGGAAAGATGCTTCCGCAGTCCGTCAGGACGCCGGACACCTTGAAAACTCCTGCAGTATCCAGCTGATGAGGCCGTGATCTGCAGCATGGCATAAGGCACTGTTCACAAATTATTTCCGAGTTCTACCTGCCCAAATCCAAATCTGACTGCGTCGTTGTCAGTCAGCGATGCCCGCATCGCTTCCTTCCGCCGCCTTGCAGATTTGAATTTGCTCTGCGCAGCTTTCGGAAGTTATTTGTGAACAGTGCCTGAGAAAGGAAGAGAGTATACAGATGGCAGATTTATATAACATACCGTCCCTGACGACGGGGGAAGTGATCGAACAGCTGACAGCCCTTTATTGTACGGCGCACCAGGCAGGGCTGCTCCATACCATCCCATCGGTGATCCTGTGGGGGCCGATGGGAGTGGGAAAATCCAGCGCCGTCAGGGAGATCGCAGAAAAGCTTTCGGCATTGTTCCATGAGCAGGTTGATGTGACGGATATCCGCCTCCTCAATTTTACGCCGGTGGATTTCCGCGGCATCCCGGCTGCTGATGCAGAGAAAAAGTTTACAGTCTGGCTGAAACCGAAGATCTTTGACCTGCCGGAGGACAGGGTGCATATTCTGTTCCTCGATGAGATATCAGCAGCGCCTCAGTCCCTTCAGGCGGCAGCCTATCAGATCGCCCTGGATAAGCGGATGGGAGAATTTGAACTTCCCGGGAACTGCATCGTGATCTGTGCCGGCAATCGTACAACGGATAAGTCTGTGGTATTCCGGATGCCCAAGGCTCTGGCGAACCGGCTGATCCATTTTGAGGTTCTTTCGCAGTTTGACAGCTGGTATGAGTGGGCGGTCCCAGCCGGCATCGACCAGCGCGTTATTGGTTATCTGGCGTTTGACAACAGCCGTCTGAATGCTGACCCGAGTGTGGAGGAGCTTGCGTTTCCTACGCCCAGAAGCTGGGAATTTGTAAGCAGGATCCTGAGGACCACGGGAAAGGAACCTCAGGAGATCCATGAGCTGATCTCAGGCTGCGTAGGCGTTTCGACTGCGCTGGAGTTCGAAGCCTGGTGCAGAGTCTACCGGAAGCTGCCGAAGATCTCAGAGATCCTGGAGGGGAAATACACGGAAAAGGTGAAGGAAACGGATGTGATCTATGCGCTGATCTCTTCGCTTCTTGTCCGCATTTCGGAGTGCAAGGATACCATCGGTTCAGGTGAGCTGGAAAATGTATGCAGCTTTGCCGCCCGGTTTCCTGCGGATTTTTCGGCTCTCTTCTTCCGGGGTCTTCTCAGCATCGAGAATATGAACATGAAACTGACAAAGGTTTCTTCCTTTGCGGCCTGGATGAAGAAGAACCGCAGATTCTTATAGGAGGCGCCGCTATGGTTCAGACGAACATGGATCAGACAAAGGTAAAACAGACGGTCGGGAGAATGACAGAGGCAAGAGCGGCGCTTCTCAGGGAAAACCCGTTTTTCGGGCACCTGGCTATGGGGCTGCAGCTTGCCTGCGCCTCCTGCGGCACAGCCTGTACGGATGGCAGCAGGCTGATCTTTGACCCGGAATTCGCAGAGGAGCTGTCGGACAGGGAGCTTCAGTTTGTCATCCTCCATGAGGTCCTTCACTGTGTCCTGATGCATTGTATCAGAGGAAGAGGACTGCATACCCTGCTGTATAATATTGCATGTGACATTGTCGTAAACTCCATCATCCTCGATATGTGGGGAATCGGTTCCATAATGATCGGCGGGGAAGAAGCAATACACCTGGCACCGAATGGAAAAGAGGGGCGTGTCTGCGACGCGGATGAGATCTACCATATGCTGCTGGCGGGACCAGATAAAAATATCCCGGGGAATGGCTGTTTTCCCGCATGCGACAGACACGATCTGTGGCAGGGAATCTGCGGCCGGGGGCAGCTTCAGGATACCTGGAATGAGCGGATCCGGAAGGCCGTGAAAGCCTGCGGTGATACCACGGGAATGCCCATGAGCATCAGAAGAGTCGTGAAGTCTCTGGAAAGGCGTTCGGGTCTCGACTGGAAACAGCTTCTCCATGATTTTATCCAGTATGACCAGTATGATTACAGCTTCATTCCCCCGGACAGGAGATACGTGCATACGGATTTTTATCTGCCGTCCTATAATGTGGATGAGGAGAACGGCTCTGTCGGAGAAATCTGGGTGTGTGTGGATACTTCGGCATCCATTACACGGGAAGAGCTGGAAAGCGCGGTGGCAGAAATCCTGGACGCGATGAGACAGACAGAACTGAAGGGCATGATTTCCTTCTTTGACAGTAATATCACAGAACCGGTTCCATTCGAAACAGAAGCTGATATCATGAAGATCGAGCCCAGCGGAGGGGGAGGGACGAGCTTTCGGGTGATCTTTGATTTTCTGAAGGAAAAGCTTTCTCCGGAGCTCCCGAGAGCAATCCTGATATTTACAGACGGAATAGCGGCGTGGCCGAAAGAAAGCGCGGCCCTGTCAGTCCCGGTGCTGTGGCTGATCACCGGGACTGACGGGGCAGCTCCTCCCTGGGGGAGGATGGTAAATCTGAAAGGCGTTCATCCGGGAAGATGAACGCCTTTTATAATCCGGCTGGAGCGACCCCCGCTTTTTCAAAGTAGCAGATCAGAGCGCGGGTCGCCAGAGCGGTTCTGGTATACATGAACCAGCTGAGTTCGGGATGGATATTCGCGTCGGTAACGATGGTGATCACGTCTCCGTCATTGAGCAGGGTGCGGGCGGAAAGTTTTGCCTTGGACTCCTCGATCACGGCGTGGCTGAAGTGACAGCCGGTTTCGTAGCCGATCTGGAAGGCAAAGTCGAGAACGGTGGCTCCTTTGTCTATGAACATGGCGGAACCGTTCCTGCCGAATATCTTGATCTTCTCTTTGTAGGTATCGCGGGGGTCGATCTCATTGACCTGCCCAAGGGACAGGATGTCATGGGAATCGACGATATTGCCGTACAGGTAACGCTGGTAATCGGTTTCTGTGCGGACAAACATCCGGTAAAGATTATCCATCTCATCTGCGAGAAGATAATATCCGGTATCATTATGGGAAGTCCTGAAGCGGTTGATCAGATAGAACCCCTTGTCTGAAAGGGCTTTTTCGTAATACTCGAAAAAGATATCCCCGGGCTGGATACCGGAGTTCGGTTCGGAAAGCTCATCACTGACAATGAGCGTGAAATCGTAGAGCGGAGTGGTGCTTTTTTTGAGATATACAGGCCATTCTCTGATATTGCTGGTATAGTTGGAGACCTGACGGTAAAGGCTGATGGGAGAGCGGGTATCACAATAGAAATTACAGATATAGTGGTGGTATTTGTCCAGCTCGCGGCTTTCGTGGTTGACATGCGGGTTGAATACACTGGTGAGGATGCCAAGGGACTCCTGGCAGCTCTTGTTGTTGGCGATACAGAGGTCGCTGTACTCCTGGGTGATGCCCTCGTACAGCTTGGAGTGTTCTGTCTGGAAACAGAGAGATTCCAGAATATCCACAAAATGATATGCTTCTGCCTGGATGGCCAGGGGGATGATGATCTCCCGGGTGTGGGCTGCTTTGGGGATGCGTTTATATTCTTCCATACCGTAGAGCGTATTCAGGTTATCGATGCGGTCGGCGATCTTTACATAGAGCGCTTTATCGTTCATCT
>JAFOJB010000169.1 GCA_017420455.1 Blautia sp. | reverse complement strand
GCTCGCCCAGCGCGACGGTGGCCATGTTGAACAGCAGCGTGGCGATGCTGACGGGATCGCCGGGGGCACGAACATAGGCAAAGTACACCACGGGGCCGACGATCAGCCCGTTGAACAGCACCGGCGAAAACGCCGCCAGAAGGGGCTTTTCCCGCCACCGATAGGTGAATATCGCCCCCAGCAGCGTGGCGATGGAGCCCAGCACCACGTCGAACCACACGCCGCCGCCCAGCAGGTTGGCCAGCAGACAGCCCACGAACAGTCCGGGGACAGCCGAAGCTGTGAAGAAGGGCAGGACGGTAAGCGCCTCCGCAAAACGCACCTGGACTTCCCCGAAGGAAATCGGCGCGAAAATTACTGTGAGAACGACATAAATTGCCCCGATCACAGCCGCCTCCACGATAAATCTTGCTTTCTTGTCATTCATTTTGAGAATCTCCTTACCATGTTATACTATTATCATAGAAATCTTATCTGTCATAGAAATCTTAGGAACTGTCCATAAATAACCTTTACATCTGGCGAGTCTGAATCCGCCCAGACTGCGTTGGTCTCGCCTCTCGCCCCGGTCATGCGCTGAACATGTGTCACTGGCACACAGCGCCGTCAATCGTCGATGCCCGCATCGACTCTTTCCTCCGCCTTGCCTGAACGAATTTATCCTGCACCATCTGTAAAGGTCAGGCACTGTTCCTTATTCCCAGAAATCCTTCGCCTTTGTTGCCTGTGAAAGCGCACTGCGAAGCTCCATCATGGACGTGTAGTTCGGCAGCAGGAAAACAGGGCGGTTTCCTTTCCGGAGAAGCTCCACCAGCTGGCTGTAATCCGTGACGATCTCCTGAAGGTCGTCGCCGGCCCCAGCTTTCTTCAGGCGTTCCGAAAGATCCGCGGCACGGTCTCCGGCCACATACAGCTTTTTCAGATGCGGATCCTGACAGAGCTTTTCGTAATCCGTATCATTGATCCAGGAGATGTCGTGTCCGTCTCCGGTACGGTCGTTCAGGCAGAGAACGGCAGTGAAATCCTCATCAAAGCCGGTGACATAGGAGAAGGCCTGGTTGCAGCCCGCCGGATTTTTCACCAGGATCATCTGCACACGGATCCCGTCCAGGTCGAAGGTTTCCAGCCGGCCGAAGGACGAATGCACACTGGCAAGAGATTCGATGGCCTTTCCGGCGGGGACCTCCATTACCATGGAAGCCGCCACAGCTGCCGCGGCGTTGTATACATTATAGACGGCAGGAAGGGCAATATGCGCTTCAGAGGTTTTTCCAGCCGCTTTCATGTGGACAGTGCTGCCGCTTGCCGCGATCCTGTCGATGGAGGTGACGGCCACATCCGGAGTCTGTCTTTTATAGCCGCATTTCGGGCAGCGAAAGCCTCCGAGATGGGCGTAGATATGGTAGTCATATTCGTAAGCGCTCTGGCATACCGGGCAGACTCCGGCGTCCGAAAGATCAATATTTCCCTGAACGCCGACCGTCTGATCGAGGCCGTACCATACTACCTTGTTCGGAACATTCAAAGAAAGGGACGCGCTGAGGGGTTCCTCCGCGTTCAGTACAAGAACGGATTCCGGACTCCTTTCTACGCCGGTCCGGATCTCCTTCAGAGTATTCTGGACGCCGCCGTAACGGTCCACCTGGTCGCTGAACAGGTTCGTCACCACAATGGCGGAAGGCTGCACATACTGTACCAGCTGCTTTAACGCGGCTTCATCGCACTCCAGGACGGCATAGGGAAACTTCGGTTTTCCCAGCCAGGTGGCGCTGCTGATCAGGTCCGCGGCGATGCCGTGCAGCAGATTGGCTCCGGATTTATTCAGAAGACAGCTTTTCCCCGCCGATGTCAGGGAATGCTCGATCATATTGCAGGTGGTGGTCTTACCGTTCGTGCCGGTCACCACAACGATCTTCATGCCTTCTGTCGTGACACAGAGAATGTTTTTCGCGAACTTCATGGCAACGATGCCGGGAACGGCGGTACCCCCGCGTCCGGTTTTTCTGAGAATGAACCGCGTAAGCTTACAGGCGGCTACAGAGATGATGGTCTGGATCATATTCGGTTTCTTCATGGAATGTCTCCCCGTATGATGATTTTCAATGCTGATCACGGGATTTCCCTGAGAAGCATCTGGTACAGGGAGGTCCGGGACCGGTTTTTGGCATGACTCTCATTGTATCATCATACGCCCTGCAGGAAAAGAGTTTCTTTTATTTTTTCATAATAATAGGAATGATTGACAAATGTCGCAAAACAAAGTATAAGTAAAATGTGGGTTTATTTTTTTTAAAGGAGATACAACATGGACATTTTGACAATGATTCTCTCATTACTATGCGGCGTATCCCTCTTTTTGTTTGGCATGTCCCTGATGGGGGACGGGTTAAAAAGTGTTGCGGGCAATAAGCTGGAAACCTTTCTGTACCGCATGACAAATACACCGGTCAAAGGAGTCCTTCTGGGAACGGGGGTTACCTCGGTCATCCAGTCTTCTTCCGCGACGACGGTGATGGTCATCGGCTTTGTAAACTCCGGTATGATGAAGCTCCGTCAGGCCATCGGCATCATCATGGGAGCGAACATCGGGACCAGCATCACCGGCTGGATCCTCTGTCTCTCCTATATCGAGGGCTCCAACGGCATCGCGAAGCTCCTGTCCTCCGCCACCATCAGCGCTATGGTGGCCATCATCGGAACACTCATCCGGATGCTTTCGAAGCGCACCGTCTACAAGAATCTCGGAAATATCATGCTGGGCTTTGCCATCCTCATGGTCGGCATGCAGATGATGAGCTCCGCGGTCTCCCCGCTGAAGGAGAGCAGCGCCTTTACAGACGCCCTCACAATGTTCTCCAATCCTGTGCTGGGAATTCTTCTGGGTATCGTGATGACAGCGATATTGCAGAGCGCGTCTGCCTCTGTCGGTATCCTGCAGGCTCTGTCGGTGACGGGAGCCCTTTCCTTTGCTACTGCCTTTCCCGTCATCCTCGGTATCGGCGTAGGCGCGGCCTGTCCCGTCATGATCTCGTCGATCGGGGCAAATAAGAACGGAAAAAGAACAGCCCTGGTATATCTGCTGGACGATGTATTCGGTATGCTGATCTGGGCAGTTGGTTTTTATGCTGTCAATGCGGTGGTGCATTTCTCCTTCCTGGATATGAAGGTAAATCCGGTGCTGATCGCGGCGGTCAACTCAATATTCCGGATCGTCACGGTCTGCATCCTGTTTCCTTTTATCGCGAAGATCGAACAGCTGGTCATGTTCCTGGTGAAGGATTCCGAGGAGGATCTGGAGGATCTGGCAGACAGCGCGGACTTCGATCTTCTGGAGGAGCGTCTTCTTGGCCTTCCGGCCCTGGCGCTGGGGCAGACCAGCCGGGTGATCCTGGGAATGTCCAGAAAGGTCCGGAAAAACGTGGGAAGGGCGCTGAATCTGATCCATGAATTTTCCGATAAGAAATACGAGAAGGTACAGCGCAAGGAAGATCTGATAGACAAGTATGAATCCCGGATCGGGGATTATCTGATGAAGCTTACGAAGCAGGAGATGAATTCCCGCCAGACACGGCAGGTGGCCATGGAGCTTCGTACCATCGGAGATCTGGAACGGATGGGGGATTATGCCTCCAATATCGCGCGGCTCACGAATCAGATGCATGAGGAAAACATCGTCTTTTCGGAGGAAGCCATGAACGACCTGAATGTCATGATCGAGGCGGAGCGGGAAATCGTAAACAGCACGATCAACGCCTATCAGGAGCATGATCTTCAGACCGCCCTCCAGATGAAACCGTTATCCTCCGCGATCCAGAGTCTCTGCGAGATCCTGAAGGCAAGGCATATCGGGCGTCTTGGGAGAGGAGAATGCGGTCTGGAGCAGGGAGCCATCTTTAATGAGCTCCTGAACAGCTTCGAGAGGATCGCTTCTCACTGTGTGGCAGTCTCCGGCGCAGTCCGGAGAGAATACCAGCAGAATCCTGATATCCATGTGCATTCCGTCAGTGCCCGGGAGCTTACGGATGAGCAGTACAAGAGTCTTTACAACAGTTTCCTGTCAAAATATGATGTCCTGAGTGCAAAGGAGCACCCGATCAGCGTGGAGGATGAGACGGTAAAGTAAGGAGCTCCGACGGATTCAGGAAAGCAGCCGGATAAACACGTATGTTGAGCCGGACCCCGTCTGAAGCCGCGAAGCGCCTTAAGCTGCGAGGCCGGCATCTGACAGGATTCCGTCAGATATCGACATACGTATACAGAAGAGAAGAAGGGGAAAGAAAAGTGCAGACAGACAATTCAAAGGTCAGTGTGATCAATATTGCAAAACGGCTTCTGGTTTTCTGCGCAGGACAGTTTATCCTGGCCTGCGGAGTGGTGCTGGCCATCAAGGCCTCCCTGGGTGCAAGTCCCACCACCGGTATTCCGAATGTCCTTTATAATATCCTTCTGGACAGGGGAATTACCAGGATCGGGCTGGGAACCTGTACAACCGCAATCTATTGTGTGTATATCCTGGTACAGTTTCTGATCCTCCGGAAGGATTTCAAACTGCGGATGCTGCTGGAGATCGTCGTTTCCTTTATCTTCGGCTATTTTGTTACGATGGGGCAGAATATCCTTGCCTTTGTGCCCGCTCCGGAGAATTACTTCATCAGGATCGTTTATCTTGTGATCAGCATTCCCATCATGTCACTGGGCATCGCGGTCTATGTGATCCCGCAGATCTCGCCGGCTCCCGCGGAGGGCGTGACGGCTGCAATGTCGCAGAAAACCGGCTGGCCGATACCGAAGTGCCTGCTGATCTTCGATGTGGTCATCGTCGGGATCGGGTCTCTGATCTCCATCCTGTACTTCCACTCTCTGGTGGGAATCCGGGAGGGCACGATCATCTGTGCCTTTACGCTGGGACCGGCCATGCGGCCGATGGCCTCTCTGGTGACGGAACCTCTGCTGAAATTCTGCGGACTGCAGACCAGAAGACAGGCGGCGATCGAGGAAATCTCTGTGGGTGCCTACCATGAAGGCAAAACCATCATTACCGTGGACTGGGAGTTCGGCTCCGGCGGGGATCTGCTGGCCAGGGATCTCGCGGCAGCTATTGGGGCCAAGGTCTACTCCAATGACGAGCTTGTAGGAATGGAGATCACCGAATCCGGTCTGCCGGAACGTTTTGTAACGGAGCACGAAAAGCTGATGCGCCACAGCGCGATGTACGATTACGCTACCTACGCCTATAAGATCCAGCAGACCCTGGATCCGCTGGAGCAGCTCTATGCGGCTCAGGTGAGCGTCATCCGGAAGCTTGCCGCCTCGGAGGACTGTGCCGTGATCTTCGGCCACTGCGGAAACTATATCCTGCGGGACGATCCCAACTGCTTCAGGCTTTTCATCCACGCGGCTACGGACATTCGTGTGGAGCGGGCGAAGGAGCGGCATAATGTAGATTCCTCGGGCGCCCGTCTGGCGATCGGAGCCACAGATCATTCCAGGGCAAAATATCACCACGATTTCACGGGAGAGATGTGGGGCCAGGCCAGGTATTATGACCTGACCATCAGCACCACCGCCTTCAGCAAGGAAAACAGCCTTGCACTGGTAGAGGACGCCATAGAGCGCTGGAGGGCCAGCAGAAAGGATTCGAAGACAGCTTAAGGAAATACTCTGCAGGAACTGACTTTCAATCCATAACAGAACCTGAAAAACCCTCTCCGGAACCGGCAGATATGGTTCCGGAGAGGGTTTTCTGCTGCAGTTCACGGCCTCACCGGCCGGAGACAGATGTGTTTTCGGCGTCTGTCGGCCCTCCTGACTGCAGGCATCCTGAAAACACATCAGTCCCCATCCGGTGAGGCGATGAACTGAGACGAATGAAATGTGCTGATTTTCCTGCTTTTCGGCACACGATGGGGAATCTGGTTATCCGGCAGTATTCTTTCCTGTTACCGGTTCTGATAAACGGGATCGGCAGGGTAGCCGCTGTGCAGCTTCTGCATCGTTCTCTGGAGAGCATCTCTGGAATTCTTCCAGTCTGCGTCCTTGTTTCTGTAATCGAATTTATCCACGAACCAGGTGAGTTCTTCCTCGATGCGCTCCAGATTCTCTTCCATGAGTTTTTGCATGAGCGAGACAAATTCCTGCAGGTCTTTTCCGGAAAACTCCTTCTCCGCTTCCTCCATCAGCATGCCGAAGTGGGGGATGCAGAAACCCTTGCAGTCCCTGACCTTCTGCCGGAAGGCTTCGTCTTTTTTGTACATAAAGAAGAAGGTGGCGATATAGCAGGAGAATTCCTCCTTCAGCTGGTCACAGATAAAGCATGAGCTGTCCCGCTCCTTTGCCCAGGTACTGATGGGATTAGGACCGGAAGTGTTTTTCGCGGAGATCCGTTTGAACAGGGACCCCTTTCCGGAAGGAGTGTACTGCTGAAGCTGTTCGTGAAGCTCCTGGCGGACCTTGTGAAGATGGGTCTGAAGAATCAGACCGTTTCCCAGGGCGTTTCCATAGTCGAACATCATTTTGGTGTGTGTGCGGCAGAAGCCGGCCTTGTCTGTTTTCTCCCGCATGTCGCTTTCCATATAGGAAGAGCTGTTTCCCAGAACAAAATCCATGGTTCTCTGAAGGAGGCTGCGCTCCAGGAAACAGAATGGGCACTCGTCATTTTCATTCATTGCATCGTTTAATGGGATCGTATAGAGTTTTTCTTTCATGGAAACAGTTACTCCTTTCCTTCGGAACGCCGTTTTCTGCGTTCTTTCCTGTCGTACCGGACTGCAAAGTGCTTTCATTTCTTTTTTCTGCACATCCCTGACGTCTGTTCTGCAGCGAAATACGGATTCCGGCATCTGCGGGGAGGCTTCTTCCCGGCAGGGTCTGCCTTCAGCCGCGTGTGATATCGATCACGCAGAACTCGGAGAATGTACCGGTTTT
>JAFOJB010000168.1 GCA_017420455.1 Blautia sp. | reverse complement strand
TGCAGACAGTACGGTTCAGGTTACAGTCTCCGGCCGGTGAGAACAGGAGAAAAGAGAGAAAAGGAACCGTCCCCTTTTCTCTCGGCCATCAGTCGACCTGAAGCGACAAAACTTCCTATGGACACGGAAGCACAGAGGGCTTATAATAAGATTACCGGAAAAACCGGTTTTCTTTCTCCATTCGTTCGAATGGTCATTCCCCTGATATTTATTTCCGCGAACAGCGAGCCAGACGGACGGGCCGGCCTCTCCATCCGGCGGCTGCCGCAAGGGTCAGATACCCCGCAGCTCTGCTGCGTATACAGGCTGCATGCCCCCGCAGTCTGCGGCGGTATTGACTGAAATACTGCAGAAGGCGAGGTAGAATCATGTCTGTCAGTTTGTCTGTTGAGAATATGTATCTTTGTACAGTGGCGGTTGTATCCGCTTTTATGGACTTTAAGAGCGGAAAGGTCAGGAATTACTGGATCCTGTTCTGCCTGATGACGGACTTCTGGTATCTGCTGTTTGTCAGGGGAGCGGGGGGAATTCCCGGTTTTGCCGCAGGTGTATGCCTTCCTGTTCTTCTGCTCTTTCCGCTGTTTTATCTTCGCATGCTTTCCGCAGGCGATATCAAGGTATTCTGCGTCCTGGGAGGAGTTATGGGAGCAGGGAGGCTTCTGCCGTGTATGATGGTCTCCTTCACCGCAGGCGCTGTCCTTTCTCTGGTCCTGATGTTGAAAAACCACTGCCTGGTGCAAAGGTTCCGGTATCTTGGAGAATATCTCGGAAAATGCCGGCGGGAAGGGAAGCTTCTTCCGTATCGAAATCCGGGTCAGGGGCATTGGAAGAAGGGAGAACAGATCCATTTTACAGTTCCGATTCTTGTCAGTATTCTTTTGTATACGGGAGGTATCTTTTGAAACGAAATATATTTGCGGTATGCGACCTGGAAGTAGAATATGCTGTGAACTTCATGGAATACCTGAACAGGAGGAAGAACCTTCCCTTTGAGATCCAGGCCTTTACCTCTGTGGAGAGCCTGGGAAACTTTGCGGCGGCGCAGCACATTGAGCTGCTTCTCATCTCCGCGAGGGCGATGTGCAGGGAAGTACGGGAAATGGATATCGGGAAGGTGATCATCCTTTCAGAGGGAACATTGCCGCAGGAGATGGATCCCTACCCCAGCGTTTACAAGTATCAGCCTTCTTCCCAGATTCTGCGGGAGGTGATGAGCTGTTACGGTAAGGGGGAAGAGAGCCGTCCCCTGTTGTTCCCTGTAATGAAAAGAAACACACAGATCCTGGGTGTGTATTCTCCTTTGAAACGATGCCTGAAGACCTCCTTTGCCCTGACGCTGGGGCAGATTCTTGCCCGGGAAAAGGCTGTGCTTTATCTCAATCTGGAGGAGTATTCCGGTTTCGAGGAGCTGACAGGTACCTCGCCGCAGAATGGGATGAGCGATCTTCTGTATTACGTGCGGCAGAGAGAAAAAAATCTGGTCCTCCGGGTAAACAGCCTGGTATGCTCCGTGAATAATCTGGACTATATTCCGCCTGTCCATACCCCCTGGGATATCCGGGAAGCCCCCTGGGAGGACTGGGAATGGCTTTTATCGGAACTGGAAAGAAACAGCGGGTATGAGGTCCTCATACTGGATATCGGGACAGAAATGGATGAGATCTTCCGCCTTCTGGACCGGTGCAGCAGAATATACATGCCGGTGCTTTCGGACAAGGTTTCTCTGGCGAAGCTTTCCCAGTACGAGAATCTGGTGCGGGTCTGGGATTTTCCGCAGATCCTGGAAAAAACCGTGCGTATCACCCCGCCCTTCCATCTGGAGAACGGCGGCAGCGGCGGGTACGATTATATCTCACGGCTTCCCTGGACAGAACTGGGGGATTACGTCAGAAAGCTTCTCCATAACCATAACCGCTGAATCCTTGACAGCAGAAGAGAATGCAGATACAATAAACCTTCAGAAAGGCAGAGCGCAGAATCGTTCACACAGGAAGGGGAAATCAGATGCAGGGAAAGCTGGAAATTCTGGATGGATTCTATGCCGACGGGGATCTTGCCGGGGCAGAAAGGCGCCTGGATGAATGGATCCGGGAGGCACAAAAGAAGGGAGAGAAAGATGTACTTCTTACCCTTTACAACGAAAAAGAAGGGCTGTACCGGGTAACGGGACGGGCAGAGGAAGCCTGCAGGATTTCCGACGAAAGCCTTCTTCTGGTACAGCAAATGGGACTTACAGGGACGGTGCATCATGCCACGACCATCCTGAACGCGGCCACTGCCAACCGGGCGGCAGGAAATCTGCAGAGGGCTCTGGAACTCTACCTGCAGGCAAGGGATCTGTACCTGGATCTGCCGGAGCAGCCGGATAAATTTTACTATCTTGCGACACTGAACAACAACATCAGCCAGGTTTATCAGGGACTTGGGGATTTCAGAAAAGCAGAGGAGTACCTGAGAACTGCCCTGGAACTGATCGGGGAGATCGATGCTCCCGGAGAAAAGGCCGTGACCGGCGCCAATCTTGCCCAGGTGCTGCTGCGCCTGGGGAACCTTGCGGAGGCAGAGAGTCTTTCGAAGAGCGCTCTTGCCTATTATGAAAGTCCGGCAGGGAAGGGCGATAATCACTATCCTTCGGCACTGAACGCCAGAGGGGAAGTGTGCTTTTATGCCGGAAAGTACCCGGAGGCCATATCCTTCTTCCGGAAAGCTCTGGAGATCTCTCTGAGGGTATTCGGAGAGAATCCGGAAACCGCCTGCATCCGCAGCAATTTAGAAGCGGCAGAGAGGGCCGCCGGGGGTATGAAGGTCTGATCCCCCTTCGGTACAGTGTCTTACCGGTGCAGAAGAGTTTCCTTCAGGGAGACAATCTTGTCTGCGATAC
>JAFOJB010000167.1 GCA_017420455.1 Blautia sp. | reverse complement strand
CATTTTCCCTGGATGGCATAGCTTCCTGCCTTATCCATCGGTTCTCCTGTCCTGATATATTTCCGGATTTCCTGCTCCGACACCGGGTAGAAGACAACATCGGTGCATTCCGCAAAGGAAAGCTTCTGCCAGCTCCCCCCGCAGAAATGCAGGAGCGTCACCCCGGTATACACCTGATGTGTCTCCCCCTGGAGCATCCGGAGCATTTTCAGCGCATCCTCTTCGTCCTTCGGTTTTCCCAGGATCTGTCCCCGGAAGACCACAACCGTGTCTGCACCGATGATCACATTTCCCTCTTCCTGCGTTTCCTTCAGACAGGATATTTCTGCTGCTTTATGCTGCGACAGCTCCATGACATAGCCGTCCGGTTCCTTCATTCCGGCCGTTTCCTCTCCCTTTGCCGGAAGAACCGTGAAGGAAATGCCCGCCTTTTCCAGGATTTCCTTTCGTCTCGGAGATGCCGATGCAAGATATATTTTTCCCATGTTTTTCCTTTTCCCCGGCAGGCGGATGTTCCCGCCATGCCTTAACCTCCATCTGTTTTCAGAGCAATATTGTTGACCGGCTGTTGCCGCTTTGTCCTTTGCCCGGCAAGGACGAACCAGCAGCTGTCAATCTACAGTATACCATCGTTCCTTATTCCCTGCAATCTGCAGGGTTACAATTCACGGTCCTACCGGCTGGGGACTGCATGTGTTTTCGGCGATTGTCGGCTCTCCTGACTGCAGAAGCACAGGGGGAACACAGGGGGAGGAGCCGACCATCCCACCCTGAGAAGCGGTCGGCTCCTTCCCCGTCCGCCTGATAATGCCTGTTCCCGGGATTCACTCGTTACAGTCCCCGGCCGGTGAGACCGTGAACTGCAGCCCTTGCAGGTTCATTTTTCGAGGAATCCCTTCAAAACACTTTTCTTTTTTTCCAATTTGTATTACAATGACTCTGTGGATGCAAATTCCAGCAAGAATATTACAGAAAGGAGAATACCAAATGGCAAAGAATAAGCATGTTGGTCTGCTGGTACTTGGTGCCCTTACTGCAGCCCTGGTTGGCGCCGGCGCCGCTTATTATCTTAAAAAATCTGAACGTGATCGTGAAGACGATTTTGATGACGACTGGGATGATGATGATTTCGACTTCGATGATGATTCTTCCTCAGAGACAGCTGCAGAGGAGGATAAGGACGAAGAGAAGGATTCTTTTGAAGAATGGGAACCGGGCGAGAACGCGGATGCAGACACAGAGATCGATGACGAAGCGCAGGATTCCGTTGTAGATGATACAGAAGAATAATCCCTGAAGGAATAATATCTGAAATATATTTTCACGGTTCAGGAACCGGGACAGGTTCCTGAACCGTGTTTTTTTGCGTTTTTTGCGTTTTTAACGTTTATGAAGGCAGCTTAAAGGAGCTTTTTAAGGAAACGATCCTGTTGAAGACGGGCTTTCCTTCCCTGGAATCCTTAATGTCTGCACAGAAAAAGCCATTCCGTACGAACTGGAAGCTGTCATACCCCTTTGCCTTCAGAAGGTCCGGTTCCACAACAGCCTGCACGACCGTAAGGGAATTGGGATTCAGATTCAGAGAACCGTCCTCTTTATTGTATACTCCCTTTTCCTCGTCCACGATATTCTCGTACAGACGGGCTTCGGCCCTTCCCGCGCGGGACGCCTCTACCCAGTGAATTGTTCCTTTTACCTTTCTGCCGTCCGGCGCGTTTCCGCCCCTGGTCTGCGAGTCGTAGGTGCAGTGTACTACCGTCACATTTCCCTGTTCATCGGTCTCATAGCCGGTACAGGTGACGAAATAGGCATACATCAGACGGACCTCTGTGCCGACAAAGAGACGTTTATACTTCTTCGGCGGGTCGATCATGAAATCCTCACGCTCGATATAGAGCTCCCTGCCGAAGGGGATCGTCCTGGTGCCGAGGGCCTCATTTTCCAGGTTGTTCATAACCGTAAGCTCCTCGATCTGCCCTTCCGGATAATTGTCGATCACCAGCTTAATGGGATCCAGCACCGCCATCATACGGGGCTTTTTCAGCTTCAGATCCTCCCGGATGCAGTACTCCAGCATGGAATAATCCACGGAGCTGTTGGCCTTGGAAACGCCCACCAGGTCTACGAACATCTTGATGGATTCCGGAGTGAAGCCTCTTCGTCTGAGAGCCGCGATGGAAACCAGCCGCGGATCGTCCCAGCCATCTACAATGCCATCCTCCACCAGTTTTTTGATATATCTTTTTCCGGTAACAACATTTGTCAGATATAGCTTTGCAAACTCGATCTGTTTCGGAGGATGGGGATATTCCAGTTCCTGCACGACCCAGTTGTACAAGGGTCTGTGATCTTCAAACTCCAGTGTGCAGATGGAGTGGGTGATCCCCTCGATGGCGTCCTCAATGGGATGGGCGAAATCGTACATAGGATAGATACACCATTTGTCGCCGGTATTGTGGTGCGTCATATGCGCCACACGGTAAATGACCGGATCCCTCATGTTCATGTTCGGGGAAGCCATATCGATCTTTGCGCGCAGAACCTTTTCCCCGTCTTCGAATTTCCCATCCTTCATGTCCTGGAACAGTGCAAGGTTTTCCTCAATGCTGCGGTTCCTGCAGGGGCTTTCCTTACCGGGCTCTGTCAGGGTTCCTCTGTATTCCCGGATCTGTTCCGCGGAAAGATCGTCCACATAGGCTTTTCCCTTCCGGATGAGCTTTACGGCTCCTTCATACATCTGATCGAAGT
>JAFOJB010000166.1 GCA_017420455.1 Blautia sp. | reverse complement strand
GAACTGATATCTCTGAACTGATATCTCTGAACTGATATCTCTGAAATCAGCAGTTCCGAAACCGATGTTTTAACAATGAATGTATACTGAAATCGATGCTTTCAGGAACTGCCGCTCTTTGAAGGATACCCCATGTGATGCTTACCAGTCGTTGAAGTCGCCGTCTGTACACGTCAGGTCATCTACTGTACAGTCAAACGTGCACACTCCGACACAATAGTGGCAGCTGCAATTTGCATCACAGTCAAACCAGCAGGGACTGGCTGTCATCAGATTCTCCTTCTTGAAGCACACAAACTCAACTTCCGGCGTAAAATAAACTTTCTTCATGGCATACCACCTTCCTTTCATAATTATAATGAAATGCATATTTTATGTCAAGGAAAAAGGTGATTCCTGCTCACTTTTTTTCTTACTCTCTTTTTTGTTTTCTTTCTTGCTTTCTTTTTTACGTTCTTTCGCTTTTTCGTAATACTCCGGAAGCGACCTTGCACAGGCATCTGCGCGGTATCTGCAGGTATATGGATTCTTGTCCGTGATCCCCCGGCAGTACTCCAGAAGGATGCAGGAGGGATAAATGGGACAGCTGCCGCATCCGGGAAGCTCTGCAGTTCTGTAGAACTTCTCCGTGATCTCCCGCTTAACCAGACCGGAATCCAAATGTCCGTAATCATCCCCTTTCTCTACATGCTCACATTTAAAAAGCCTTCCATCAGGGTAAACAACCACCGAATCCTCGGTATCCGCCATACAATTATGCGTTTTTAATACAGGCAGAGAGATGGAATGCCTGCTCATCCCGTTCTCGAAGATCAGGGAATCCAGCTCCACCTGTTTTCTGTACAGAAGTTTTCGTGTTTCTTCGGTGCGTCCAATAGGGGCTGCCCCGGCGTTTTCAAACAGCACATGGGAATAGACCTCCACATTCTGAAAGCCTCCGACCACATCCTTTAATTCCAGGACAAGGCTCCTGAGGTCTTCCATATTGTGCAGATCAAGGTTCAGCCGGATCGTAACGAAAACGTGGTTTTCCAGCAGCCTTCGGATATTCTGTAGCACCTGCCGGTAAGGATTCTCACATTCACAGACATAAGCCTTGGTTCTGTTATAGATCTCTTCGGTGCCATCCAGCGTGATCTGAACTCTTCCCAGCTTCCACAGCCCCACTGCCTTTTTCACGACCTCCTCTGTAAAGAGAAAGCCGTTGCTGGTCATGGCAGAGGTAAACTCTGTGCCCTTCTCTGTCAGCAGTGAACAGATCTGGTCGATTCTCTGCATTCCCACAAGAGGCTCTCCTCCGAACCAGTGGAGACGGAGGGGTCCTTCTCCTTTATGGCGGATCATATACTCCACCAGCCGTACAGCAAGGTCTTCGGCCATATACACCTTTTCCAGCCCGCTCTCGTAGCAGTAAAAACACCTGGCATTGCAGCCCGTGGTGGGAAGGATCGTATAACCGGTGATCCCGTTTTTTCCCTGTACCATTTTCAGGATCTTTCTCAGCACATGGACGGTATTTCTTTCCTCGTAGGATTCCGGAACCAGAAACCAGGCCTTCGCCAGCTGCGCGGCGGCCGGCGTAAGGGGACGCGGGGCTTCTTTCCGGAAAAAAAGCGCCTCTTCCTCCTCCAGAAGGACCAGCTGTCCGGTAAGCACATTGTACAGAAGAGTGCCGTCCGGGCACTGTGCCTGCAGAAGATATCTGAGAGGCCTGCAGGGAAGGTCTCTGACCTCCTGCTCTCCCAGAATCCCGAGGATCTTCTCGTCCCCTTTTCTGATGATTTTCATTCTGTCAGAAATCCTCTTTCTTCAAAGCTATTGAGTATTTTTTTGACATCCTTTTCCAGGACATCCCGGGAAACCTTGTATTCCTTTTCCACCCTGTCAATGATTTCCTGCTCGGTGATCTCACTTTTCAGGAGTTCAAGAATATATGCTGCAGTATCGTTCAGCTTCAGAACGCCTCCGAAGCATGCTGTCGCTTCTTCTCCTACCGGTACACCGATGATCTTCCCATCCAGTCCTATGGTCTCGATCCGAAATTTTAAACGCATCCGCTCATCCCTCCATATTTCTGTTCTGTATTGTATTAAAGTATAGCATACATATGTCGGCTTTACAACCAGGGACCCAATCCGGAAAACCGGACCGGCTGTCCAACGTTACAGTCCCCGGCCGGTGAGACTGTGAACTGTAACTGTCATACCACCCTGTCTCCCCTGATATTCAAGTATCTGTTACATACATTGCTGCCGGATGATGATACTGCAGGCCGTCCCAAACACCGTCGACTGCAGAACTTTCACCCTGCAGCAGCTTTTTACTCTGCCGCTCCACCCCCTGACCGATAGAATAATCGTCTGCCGTATTATTTATACGTATCAGCGTGGAGAACAGGCACGGTGGAAAAAAGAATTTTTTTCCGGGTCTTCAGGGCAAACCGGCATAAAAAATATCCAATCATGGCGCCTGCCATATTATGGAGTATGTCATCGAGTTCAAAGAGCCCTCTGCAGGTAAAAAGCTGAGCTGCTTCTATGCTTATGGTAAACGCCGCGCTGACAAAAGCTGTTTTCTTCCAGCCGGGACGCAGCAGAAAACAGAGCATGGCTCCATTAGGAATAAAAAGGACGATATTCCAGAAATTCTGGACCAGGAGCTCCGGTTTTTCCTCCAGCGCTGCCCTGTAGGACCAGAAAACATCCAGAATATAGGCTGTATGTCCTTTGCTTCTCCGGCTGAACAGTGTGATCGTAAGGACAAACAGTATATAAAACGTCAGCATGGCCAGAACCCAGGGAACTGCTCTCTTTCTTCTGTCCTTCTCGGAAGGACGATAAGCCAGCACGAGCACCAGACAGGAAGTCATCACCCACAGCACAAGGCTTTCCTTTGTGATCCCTGCCAATGCCATTTCGAAATAGATATCTATAAGAGCTCACCTCTGTTTCTGGTATTTTCCGTCCATGTAGATCACGATTCCTTTTTCTTCACGGCTGATCTGAAGGGCATCAAACAGTTCATTTCTTTTCCGGCTTTCTGTATATTCCTGCTTCAGGTTTTTCAGATTGCCCTCCCTTTTCAGGCCCTTCTTCAGGTATCGTCCCAGCTGATAGACCCAGGCAAAGGGCCGGAGAACAGGATGCCTCTTTGCAGCTGTCCATGTCACCATGCCTCTTTCCTGAAGAAACCGGAGGGTTCCGCTGAAGGTGCGGGCGCTGGAGAGAAAGCGCTCGCTGACCTTGCTTTCATCCGCCTGTTTGTTTCCGAAATTCCCGGAAGAAACGATATAATCCATCATTTTACGACAGACAGCTTCGTCGGCCTGGCCTGCCCATTTTCGTTCAGGCAGCCCCAGATACAGCTCACACATTCTCGTGGTGACCTTACAGAGCATTTCATTGCCGGTCTTTTCTGCCAGGACCTGGAACTGCGGCCACTTCTCATTCGGCAGGCATTTATCCACATACATCATCCAGTCTATGATCTGCCGAAGCCCCAGACCGCTCTCCATGTGATGGTTCACATGCTCGATCAAGACAATCCCGTTTATCAGGTCCGGCAGTTCGTGGGATGGATTTATATTCTGAAGGATCAGCTCATCCAGGGTCTCAGCCTGTGCCGGATCGTTCTTGTGGGCAAAGGACTGATGCACTTCCACCTCGATGTCATTCTTCCGGAATTCCCGGTGGCGGGTCTGCCTTATTCCGTCCTTGATGCCGATCTCTGAAAAACCGTTGTCCAGGAGGTTTTCACAGGCGGCGGGAAAGTCCTCCCTGCTCACCATGAGATCGATGTCTCCAAGGACACGGTATTTTGGATTCGGATAGTATTTTGCCGCCGAGGTTCCCTTCAGGATGACATAAGGGACTTTGACCGGAAGGGAATTCTGCGCGTTTTCACAGTTCAGATTGTAGGAAATCTGCTGAAAGATCGCGAGCTCCCAGGCCTTATGAAGCTCCGGGGAAAGAGAAAGGGTCCCCAGGACAGCGCCGGGAAGCATGAAAAGCGTATGGTTTTTCATCTCCCTGAAGGTTTCCCAGGAGGCTTTGGCAGAACCCTCGTTCCACAGGCAATATTTCAGCAGGTCAGTCAGCTCCGTATAATCCATATATACTCCATTTTCAAAAAAGATACGCTCTGTGGCAGAATGCCTGCAGAGCGTATCCTGGTGGTCTGCATT
>JAFOJB010000165.1 GCA_017420455.1 Blautia sp. | reverse complement strand
TGGGAGCCGGCAGGACAGAGCTTGCCCGCGTGATCTTCGGTATTGACAGAAAGGACCGGGGAGAGATCTCGATCTATGGGAAGAAGGTAGAGTTCCGGATTCCCCGCGATGCGATCGGCAACGGCCTCGCCTTCTGCTCGGAAGACCGGAAGGTGGAAGGGATTCTCCCGAACCTCAGCGTCGCCGAAAATATCAGTATCGCCAATATGAAGAGCGTCAGCCGCTTTGGCGTGATCAGCCGGAAAAAGCAGCGTGCCATTGCAAAGGAATACATTGATAAGATCCAGATCAAGACCACCGGCGTGAACCAGAAAATCAGCAATCTGTCCGGCGGAAATCAGCAGAAAGTGATCCTCTCCCGCTGGCTTTCGATGCATCCGGATTTCATTATCCTGGATGAACCTACCAGAGGCATCGATGTCGGGGCAAAAAAAGAGATCGAAGAACTGATCCGGGAGATCAGTTCTCAGGGGATCAGTATTCTTCTGATTTCTTCTGAGTTTGAAGAACTGATCCGCAATTGCGACCGTGTGGAGGTGATCCGCGATGGCAGGAATGTCGGTACCCTGAAAGGGGATGAGATTACCGAGAATCATATCATGAATCTGATCGCGAACGGTGTGGAAGGGGGCAAAAGCCATTGAAAAATCAGAGGACGAAGGATATCATCCGTACCTATGGCGCATTGATCGTGCTGATCGCGCTGCTCGTGTTAAATGGATTTATTACGCCGAATTTTATCCACATCAACACCATGTGGAATCTGCTGATCCAGTCGTTCTCCGTGATCATCATTTCTCTGGGAATGACAATGGTTATCGCGACCGGCGGCATCGATATTTCCGTAGGCTCTACAATGGCATTGTCTTCCATCCTGTTCGCGAAGCTTCTGATCCAGCAGGAAAGAAATATCATACTCTGTCTTCTGGCAGCGCTTCTGGCGGCAGCCGTATTCGGGCTGTTTAACGGCATTCTTGTGGGTGTTTTCGATATCCAGCCCATTGTTGCTACTCTTATCCTGATGATCGCCGGAAGAGGTATCGCCCAGCAGTTCAATAACGGCGTGGTGCTTTCCTTCTACGGAAACCCCTTTGCACAGATCGGAATCTACCGGATTGCCGGAAAAGTTCCGATCCAGCTCCCTATGGCTGCAGCCGCTGTTCTGATCATCCTGTTCGTTGTCAGAAAGACTGCCTTCGGGACCTATGTCCAGGCTGTCGGCGACAATAAGACAGCCTCCCGCCTGGTGGGTCTTCGAACTTCCCGGGTGCTGATCATCACCTACGTCTCCTGTGCTTTGCTGGCAGGGCTGGCCGCCTGCTTCGAAACTCTCCGCCTCTGCTCTGCGGATCCCAACAACATCGGCAGCGGCATCGAGCTGGACTGTGTGGCCGCGGTGGCGATCGGCGGGACAAAAATGAGCGGCGGGAAGGCCGTAATCTGGGGCACTGTTGTCGGAGCACTGGTCATGCAGCTGATCACCACAATGATGAATATGAATAATATTTTCTACGCCTATGGCTTAGTCATCAAGGCAGTTATCATTATACTCGCGCTGTATCTGCAGCGGGAAAACGATAAGTAGGAGGTGCCGGTATGGGAAAGAGTAGATTAAAGGGAAACGGAACCTGGATCGCGCTCGTCTTACTCGTTGCGGCGGCTTCTGCCTTGTACAAAACGACATTTTTCAGCGCGAACAATATATTTAATGTTCTGCGTCAGTCCAGTATGATCGGTTATATCTCTGTAGGAATGACCTGTGTCATTCTTACCGGCGGGATCGACCTTTCTGTCGGCGCCACCGTCGCCCTGACGGCAGTGCTTGCGGCCATGCTGTCGAACGTGAATGTAGTCCTGGCGGTGATGGTTCCCATCCTTGTGGGAATCTGTGTCGGAGCGGTCAATGGATTTGTTATCACAAAGCTGAAGGTCGTGCCGTTTATCGCTACCCTGGCAATTCAGATGGCGGTACGGGGCATTGCCTACATTATCACAAATATAAAATCGATCCCCGTCAACCGGGACGAGAAACTGTTTCTGGCGATCGGCAGAGGATATCTCTGGAAGATACCGGTTCCTGTGGTCTTATTCGCGGTTACTGTCCTTGTCATGATCCTTGTAACGAAGAAGACCTCTTTTGGCAGAAGCCTCTTCGCCATAGGGGGAAATGAATCCGCAGCCCTCATGATGGGTATGAAGGTGGACCGGAACAAAGCTCTTGCCTATATTCTGACAGGCGGTCTTTCCGGTCTGGCAGGAGTCGTCCTCTGCTCCAGGCTTGGAGCAGGCCAGCCCGTAGCCGGGAACGGCTGGGAGATGGATGCCATCGCCGCAGTAGCCATCGGCGGTACCTTGCTTTCCGGAGGGGTTGGCGGCGTGGAGAAAACCGTCTCCGGCGTACTGATCACGGGACTGATCACCAATATTCTGAACCTGCAGGGGAATATCAACACGTATGTACAGAACATTATCAACGGCGTGATCGTGCTGATCGTTATCATCATACAGAGAAATATGCAGTCAAGGGAGAAATGAGATGGAAAGGAAAACACTTACACTTCCGGTTCGGGAGATGACGAAGGAACTGATGCAGCAGCTGGAGGAGGAGGGACTGATCATACGCCTTGCCCCCGGACATCATGAGATCGAAAACGCGCCTTTTGGAGAGACCAGCTGGAAATCCCTTTATGATGGACTGGAAGGCTATGGTCCCCACAAGATCATCGCCATCACTGTGAATCGACTGGGATTCCCGGGGTTCGGGACCCACCCGGACCAGGAAGAATTCCTCCTGATCGGGGACAATTCCTGTGATCCCATGTACATCCTTATAGCAAGAATGCAGCGTTCAGAGTTCGAAAAGAAAAGAGACGCAGGGATGCTTACCGCAGATGATTTTTATCTTCTGAAGGCAAAATATAATGACCCGGAAGCAAGCTTTTTCATCATGCGGACCGGAATCCCCCACGGGGAGGGAATCCTGGAACCGGCGGAAAAGCTCCCCTCCTTCTATGTAACAGAAAGCAGGGATCTTCCTCTGGATCTTTGTGATCCAGGAGTGGATATTGTCAGA
>JAFOJB010000164.1 GCA_017420455.1 Blautia sp. | reverse complement strand
GTCCTTTTTCCTCATATCATTTTCCTTTCCGCCGGAAAGCCCGGGCTTCAGCGCATGGCCTTATCCTTGTACTTTGCGATTTCCTCCAGGTATTTCCTGCCCAGAGCGCTGATGGCGGTTCCCTTGCGTACCAGATACCCTATCGTCATCCGCTCCTCGGAATCCAGCTTTACCGCGCAGTAATCCGAACCGTTCAGTTCTTCGCAGATGATGCCGGAGCACAGTGTATACCCGTTCAGCCCCACCATCAGGTTCAGCATGGTAGCCCGGTCATCTGCCTTGATCAGCCGCTTGTATTCATAGGTAGAAAGAACCTCCTCCGCGAAATAGAAGGAGTTGTAGGCACCCTGTTCAAAAGAGAGGCAGGGATATTCCGAAAGCTCCTCAAGAGCGATCTTCTCCCTTTCCGCCAGGGGATGCCCCTTCCACATATAGACATAGATTCCGCATTCCAGCAGGTCGGAAAACTCCAGGTTATATTCCCGGAAAAGCTTCTCCAGCACCTTACGGTTGAAATCGTTGATATAGAGGATCCCGATCTCGCTCCTGAAATTCTTTACATCCTCAATGACGGAATAGGTGCGGGTCTCGTGGATGGCAAATTCATATTCATCCATACCGAACTGCCTGACCATCTCCACAAAAGCATTCACCGCGAAGGTGTAATGCTGGGCGGAAACGCTGAATCTCTTTTTCGTGTGTTCCTTCGATACATATTTTGACTCAATCAGACGATACTGCTCCACCACCTGACGGGCGTATCCCAGAAATTCCTCTCCTTCCGGCGTCAGGGAAATCCCTCTGTTGGAACGCCGGAACAGCTCCACTCCGATTTCTTCCTCCAGCTCCTTGACCGAGGAGGAAAGGCTTGGCTGGGAAATAAAAAGCTTTCGTGCCGCCTCATTCATCGAGCTGGAGTCCGCTATGGTGATCGCATAGCGAAGCTGTGTCAGTGTCATAGATCTCTCCTCTCCTCATCCCAGGTACTGCGTCAGGATCCGATACAGGCTGCCTGGCTCGATGGGTTTGACAAGATGCGCGTTCATCCCTGCCTTCAGGCTTTCCTCAAAGTTCTCACGGAATGCGTTGACCGTGAGCGCGATAATCGGGATCGTCCGGGCGTTTTCCAGATCCGCCAGATTACGGATGCCCCGGGCGGCATCCAGGCCGTCCATCACAGGCATCAGGACATCCATCAGGATCATATCGAACCGGCCTTTTTCCCGGATAAAGATATCCACGGCTTCCCTGCCGTTTGCGGCCGTTATTGTCTCGATTCCCTTGCTCTGCAGGAGCTTCTCGCTGACCTCCAGGCTGATCTCATTGTCGTCCACCAGAAGAACCCTCTTCCCGGTAAAATCCGGTACCTCTCCTGTGATGGCCGCTTCCTCCCCTTCTGCCAGCGGTACGGTAAGGCACACACTGATGCGCGTCCCCCGTCTTTCGTCTGATTCCACCGTGATGGTGTTGGAGCCCATGGCCAGAAGGTTGTGTCTGAGAATGATCAGGGCGATATCCAGGTCCCCGGTATTCTTGTCAAAATGGTCGGTAATATACTCATAGGGCTTCAAAAGGAGGTTCAGCCTCTCCTGGTCCATGACAAGCCCTCTGTTTTCTACGGAAATTTCGATCTGGACATCCTTGCCGTCATACTTCTGCATCCTCGCATGAAGACGGATGCGCCCTCCCTTCACCGTATACCAGATGGCGCTCCTCAGCATCTTGAGGACGATCTGCTGCATACACCGGAGATCTGCCACAATGTGAAGCGTATCTACATTGGATGTATCCATGTCGAAGAGCAGCTTCTTCCGGGAAATGGCGGGATGAATAAGACGTTCGATGCCGGTAAAAAAGTCGCCAAGATAGATGACTACCGGGCGAAGATCCCTCTGTTTCCTGGCGATCCGCCTGAGCGTCAGCATATCGTCGATGGTCTCTGTCATGTAGGAGCCGTACATGGCAATCTTGTATAGGTAATCATCAAAAGCCAGGGATTCCGGATTTTCCTCCGCGATGTGGGTCAGCCCCATGATGGAATAAAGGGGCGTGCGCAGATTCTGGTCCATCATGGACAGAAAGGCTTCCTTTTTGGAAATCTCCTTCTTCGTCTGCAGAAGAGCGTTCTCCATCTCGCCGGCTTTATCGGAAATATGATGAAACGCATCGGAAAGATCCTGGATGGCAAGAAAAACGACAGGCTCCTTCTTTATGTAAACAGCTTTCTTCATGCGGATCCCCAGATCCCTGCTGTTCACACTGTAATATACCGCGTGAAACGGCCTTGCACGCAGCTTTTCCCGCACGGCCGGAAGACTCATCTCCGCAAGGGTTTTCTCCGGTTCCGTGTCCACCGACGCCAGCAAAAGATACTGGCGAAGGACCTCATCGTACAGAAAGGTGCTCTGCATCGTCTTTTTCCAGGCCGGATCCCCCGAATAAAGCGTCGAAGCCTCTCCCGAAGCGGGCTCTATCCGGATCAGGGTTTCATACTCATTTGAAAAAACCGAATCAAAAAGCAGTGCTTTTTCTTCCAGACTTATATTGTTCAACATTTCTTTCATGAGATAATCTCCTCCCGGAATCCGGCACAGATGCAGCTTATGGCTGACCGCTGTAAGTATCCGTTTTATTATACCATGCAAAGAAAGAAAGTGCAAAAGAATCTGCCTCGAGAATAATCAGAAAATTTTGCCGGAGTCCAAAAAAACTTTTTACTTTTCAGAATAAATTGCTATAATAGAGTTGAACGCATTGTTATCGTTTTCTCAGTTTTCAAAAAACAAAGCAATCGTTAAAGGGTAGGGGAATACTATGAGCAGCAAAAACGGAATCACTGTGAAAACCCAGCCTGTCTGTATTGTCGGGATCGGTGCTTCTGCAGGAGGATTGGAAGCCCTCCAACAGTTCCTGACCTTTCTTCCCAGCAATACAGGCATGGCTTTTGTCATTATCCAGCACCTTTCTCCGGATCATAAAAGCCTGCTGGCGGAAATCCTGGGGAAATACAGTGCTATGCCCATCCTGGAAATCCAGGACTGCATGCCCATCGAACGGAACCAGATCTACATGATCCCGCCAAGATACAATGTAGAGATCAGTCAGGACATGCTGCGTCTCAGCGGGTATGATACGGGAAAGATCAATCATCCCATCGATGTCTTCTTCCGTTCCATGGCAGAAACTTATGAAAACCGTTCTGTAGCGGTGATCCTTTCCGGAACCGGTTCGGACGGCACCAACGGAATCCGGGCCGTCAAGGAACACAACGGCCTGATCATCGTTCAGAACCCGGAGTCCGCCAAATTCGACGGCATGCCCCGGAACGCCATCTCCACCGGCTATGCGGATCTCATCCAGAAGCCGGAGATGATCGCGAAGGAAATGTCTCATATCGCGGAATCCATGCGGGATTCCAGTGTCCGCTATCAGCTTTCGGATCAGGATATGATGTCCCAGGTCTTCGCCATCCTGAAGGCCGTCACCAAAAACAATTATACATACTATAAGCAGACTACTGTGCTTCGGCGTGTGGAGCGTCGTATGGTGGTGACGCATAACCGGGATCTGAAGGAATATGTGACATATCTGAAACAGAACCCGGATGAAGCCCGTCTTCTGGCAAAGGAAGTGCTCATCGGCGTCACCAGCTTTTTCCGGGATTTCGAATATTTCGAGGTCCTGAAGGAATCCGTGATCAAGCAGCTCATCCGGGATATCCCCAGGGACAGGCAGATCCGTATCTGGGTCGCGGGATGTTCCACCGGCGAGGAGGCGTACTCCATCGCCATCCTTTTCGAAGAGGCCATGGAGGAGCTGGGGATCCGCCGGGATGTGAAGATTTTCGCCACAGACCTGGATCCGGATTCCATTTCCATGGCAGTCAGAGGCGTATACGGCGACCACATCATCGAGGATGTGCCGGTATCCCGTCTTTCCCGCTTCTTTACCAGGAAGGGGAACAAATACGTGATCCGCCACGATATCCGCAAGATGATCATTTTCGCCCAGCACAATGTCTTCCAGGATCCCCCCTTCGGAAGGCTGGATCTGATCAGCTGCCGGAATGTACTCATCTATTTCCAGTCGATCCTGCAGCGGAATCTGTTTTCCATCTTCCACACAGCCCTGAACGACCACGGCTACCTGTTCCTCGGAAGATCGGAATCCGTCATCGACTATAATGATATTTTCCGGGTCCACAGCTCCGATGAAAAGATCTTCATTCACAATAAATCCGGAAACGCGCCAGACCATGAGCAGGTCAGCTATTCCATGCAGACTGTGGAGAGCAACATGGAGCCTGTCCTGGCCCAGCACTATGAGATGGACGCGGAAATCCCGTACAAGGGATACGAGCTGGAGACCTCCGCCCTGGAGACCCTTCTGCCGGCCACCGTCATCGTCAACGGAAAAAACGAGATGACCCGGACATACGGGAACTGCCAGGAATTCCTGTCGATTCCCGTAGGAGAAGCTACGCTGGACATTTTCATGCTCCTCAGGAGCGACCTGCGCATCGCGGTTTCTACCATCCTGCGGGATTCCCGGAAGGCAAATACCCGGGCCAGCTACGACAATGTCCCGATCCATGTCGGAGACTGTGTGGAATCTATTTCTGTCGTAGCCCAGCCTCTTCTGGACCGGCACGGGCAGCAGACAAGCTATACCGCCATCTCCTT
>JAFOJB010000163.1 GCA_017420455.1 Blautia sp. | reverse complement strand
TTTTTATCGGCAATTCCAACATCTGCGTGAGGCAGGTATTTCTTTATGAAAGCCAGCGATGACTTGCCCTCACGACCGAAACCGAGAATGAGGATACCGAACAGCAACAGGTTGATGGCGCCGACGACGAATTCCATGTGCGCATCCAGAAGCTTCGGAGCGTATTCGGCGTACAGGAGAGTCACGGAATTGGCGCCGATATGAAGAAAGGCGCTAGCCCAGACATTTCCCGTCCATTCCATCACGCAGGCGAAGAGGATTCCCAGGACTCCGGCGTAGATTCCCTGAAACAGATTCCCGTGATAGATGCCGAAGATCACTCCGGAAAGGAGGCAGGCGGCGGGGAAGCCAAGGATATCCCGCAGCCTCAGGTACACCAGCCAGCGGAAGATCATTTCCTCTCCGATGGGAGCCAGGAAACCGAGAAACAGCACCAGCGTCCAGATCCCCTTGCCTTCGGTGATGGTGCCGATCATCTCCATGTATGTATCAGGCTGAATGTAATTCTGCACAATGCCCATGAGAAGATTTCCTGTCAGAGCCGCGGCGCCGCCCAGCAAAAGGAGCAGGACCATATCCGGCAGGGACAGGTTCTGGCCATATTCCGAAGGAATCCTCTGCAGCCGGTATCGTTTCTGCGCGTCCTTCTGGTAGAGCAATGCCGCAGGGACCATGACAACAGCCGCGGTGATCCCGGTGATCACCACTGTCCACTGATAGTAGACCTCCATGGGATCCTCAGCGGTCAGGGAAATCACGGCCAGCGCTGCCCTGGAAACGACCATGGACAGGACATAATGGAGCGCTATGGGATACAGCACATAGAACGCTCTGAAAAAGAACTTTTTACCCTTCTGCATGCTACATCCGCTCCGGTGCCGAGAATCCAAGAAGAGAAATCGCCGTCTCCAGAACATCCTTTGTCAGCACCAGAAGGCGGATCAGGGACTGTTTTCTGGCCGGGTCCTCTTCTCCCAGGATCTTTGTCTCATGATAGAAGCTGTTGAAGGCGTTGGACACATCGTAGATATAGGCGCAGATCTTGTGCGGCGCTGTCTCGGCGAAGGCGTTCTCTGCCATGGCGCCGAAACCGGAAAGCTGAAGCATCAGGTCCTTCTCGGTCTTGTTCTGCGCCGGAAGCAGCTTTCCTTCACAGGGATCTTTTCCTTCCTCTTTATATCTGGACAGGATGGATTTGATCCGGACGATGGTATACAGGATATACGGACCGGTATTTCCCTCAAAGGAGGTAAACCTGTCGACATCGAAAACATAGTCCTTGGTAGCCTGATTGGAAAGGTCCCCGTATTTGATGGCTGCCAGCCCTACCACCTCGGCGGTATCCTTCGCGTCCGTGTCCCGGACACTCCGGTTCTCCACGATCTTTTTGTACATTTCCGCGTCGATATCCGCAATGAGGTTTTCCAGCCGCATGACGCCGCCTTCCCTTGTCTTGAAGGGCTTGCCGTCTTTTCCGTTCATGGTGCCGAAGCCCAGGAAGGAAAGCTTTGTCGTATCCTTGACAAGGCCGGTCTTTCTGGCGCAGCGGAAGACCTGGTCGAAGTGGAGCTCCTGCCGTTTGTCCACAACATACAGCATCTCGTCCGGGTCGAAAAGCTTCATCCGCTCTACGATGGTGGCAAGATCTGTCGTGGTATAGAGGGAGGCGCCGTCGGACTTCAGCAGCATGCAGGGAGGAATTTCCTTGGTATCGCCTTCCTCCTTCACGTCCACCACCAGGGCTCCCTGATCCTCATAGGCGAAGCCCTTCGCCTTCATCTCTTCCACCATGTCCGGGATATAAGGCTGGGCGTCGGATTCCTTTTTCCAGAGATCAAATTCCACATCCAGCTTCTCATAGTTCTTTTTGAGATCTGTGACGGAAACGTTCATGATATGGTTCCAGAGGGCCATATAGCCTCTCCGGCCGTGCTGCAGCTCCCCTGTCGCTTCCAGGGCTTCGCTCCTGTAGGCTTCGTCCTCCTTGGAACGGGCGCTGGCCGCAGGATAGATTTCTTCCAGTTCGCTGATGGTAAAGGGAGGTTCCTTGGGATACTCTCCGGTATAATTCTCATCAAAATAGGGAAGCGAGGGATTTCTGTGGCGCAGCTCTGTGATGATCAGACCCATCTGCAGGCCCCAGTCCCCCAGATGGACGTCCCCGATCATTTTATGTCCGAGAAAGCGGCCGGTTCTTTTGATACTCTCCCCGATAATGGCGGAGCGCAGGTGTCCTACATGAAGGGGCTTCGCCACGTTCGGGCCGCCGTAGTCTATGATGATGGTCCTGGGTTTTTCTGCGGTGTCCGCGCCAAGCTTTTCATCCCCGCTCATTTTCTCCAGATAAGAGGCCAGAAAGGCGGGATCTACATTGAGGTTGATGAAGCCGGGCTTTACGGACTGGACGCTTTCAAAGACAGGACTGTCCTTCAGAAGCTCTGCCACCTGGTCCGAGATCATAAAGGGAGCCTTTTTGTACTGCTTCGCTCCGGCCATGGCTCCGTTGCACTGGTATTCGCAGAGATCGGGACGGTTGGAACCGTTCACTCTGCCAAGCTCCGGGGCATACCCGGCTTTTTCAAAGGCGGAGGATACCTCCTCCGTCATCAGTTCTATCAGTTTTTTCATCTTCTTCTCCTGTATTTTATTTTACAGCACCTTCGTGCAGGTGAGGGCGAGGGCGCCGTATCCGATATGGCAGGCCACGGAAAGGGACAGGGGATCCATTCTGCATTCCGAAAACTCCGGGAAGGCTTCCAGCACTTCCTGGCGGAATTCCTCTGCCTCCTCCGGATTCCCGGTATAGGCTCCCTGCAGGATCATCCTTCCCTCCTGCATGTCCTTTTCGAATCTGGTCTCCAGGTCCTTTCTGACAGCGTTCATCATAACCTTCTTCGCCTGCTTTTTCCCACGTACCTTGGAAAAGGCGTCCAGCTTTTCTCCCTGGATCTGCAGGACCGGCTTCAGGTTCAGCACGGTGCCGATGGCTGCGGCCGCCGGAGTGATCCTCCCGCCCCTTTTCAGGTACTTCAGAGTCTCCAGGGTGATATAAATGCTGGCGTTGAATTTCTCTTTTTCCAGAATATCCTTGATCTCTGCGGCGGTTCTGCCCTGTTCTGCCAGCTTGATGGCGTCCAGCACGGACTGTCTCTGTGTCACGGAAATCCGCTGGTTATTCACCACCTGCACCTTTCCATCGTAGTCCAGGGCGAGGCCGCTGGCCGCTTCGCAGGAGGCGGACAGGCCGCTGGACATGGGAATGTAGACAACGCCCTCGTACTCCTGCAGCAGCTTTTCCCAGAGATCGCACAGATCTCCGGGACTTGGCTGGGAGGTTGAGATCGGGAAATCATTTTTCAGCTTCTCATAGAATTCCTCCTGAGTAAGCGTGATATCCTCGTAATAGAGCTCCTCATTGATAAAGAAAGGCATCGGGATCACAAAAATCCCCATTTCTTTTCCCATGTTCTGCGTAATGCCGCTGTTGCTGTCCGTTAAAATGGCGATCTTCCCCATGATTATCTGTACCTCCAGTTTTACTCACTTCTCAGGGCGTCGATGGGGTTCAGGTTCGCGGCCTTTACTGAGGGCAGAAGCCCAAAGACAATGCCGATCACCATGGAGAAAACCACCGACCCTACAATCGCCGGAACGCTGATCGCTGTTGGCGCTCCGGATACTCTGGACACGATCTTCGACAGGATGATGCCCAGAGCCACTCCTAATAGCCCGCCGATGCTGGTGAGCACCGCGGCTTCTGTCAGGAACTGATGCAGGATGGTATTTTTTCTTGCGCCGATGGCCTTCTTCAGGCCGATCTCCTTGGTACGCTCCGTGACAGAAACCAGCATGATGTTCATCACGCCGATCCCGCCGACCAGCAGAGAGATCCCGGCGATCCACACCAGCTGCTGCTGTGTGCTTTCGCTGAGCTTCTGCATGTTCTTTACCTTCTCCATAACATCGTCCGCTTTATATTTCAGGTTCGTCTTCCCTTCTACGTTGGTTACCGCAGTGTTCATGACATCCTCCACCGCTTTTCCCACGCTGCTCATGGTATCTGTGCTGTCCGCCCGTACAATGGCGTTCTGCGGCTCGTCGAATTTGTAAGCCACCGGCCAGGTGCGGTCCGGGATCATGACGGACCCCATAATGGAGGTGAAATAGGTGTAGAAATCCGAAATATCATTGATCTTCGGCAGAGAATCGGAACTGGAGGTCACGACCCCTACGATGATAAAGGGTTCGCTTCCGATCTCCAGTGTCTTTCCCAGAGGTTCCTCATCCGGGAAAAGATTCTGTACCGCGTTGCTGTCCAGCAGCGCTACCTTTGAAAAATGGGAATAATCGTAGGGAATGAAATTCCTGCCCGTCTGGATCTTGTATCCCATGGTGGAAAGGAAGCGTTCATCGATCCCGTAGATGGTCCCGCCGCTGAAGGATTTTTCTTTATAATATACATTATCTGTGCTTCTGCTGTAATAAAAGGTCGCATCCAGTACATTTTCCTGTTTCCGGACCTTTTCCTTCAGGGTATCCGAAAGCAGAGGCGTGATGGCTCCGGAGGCACCGTAGGATGTGTTATAGTCGTAATCGCCGTCCTTCAGGTTGATCTTTACCGTGTTGTTTCCGGAACCGATGAGATCCTGCATGATCTGTTCACTGGTTCCCTTTA
>JAFOJB010000162.1 GCA_017420455.1 Blautia sp. | reverse complement strand
GCTTTTTTCACAGCCCCTTTATGCTTTGTGAACGTTTTACCTGAGGGTATTGAAAGATTGTTTCAGATTGCTTCCGATCCTGTTTCTGACAGAGAGGCTGCCGCCTGTCCTTTCCCGTAATAGGTCACGCACAGCATGGTCAGGTCGTCGAACTGGGGAGCGCCCTGTACAAAGGCGTCCACGTCTTCCCGGACCCCCTTGAGGACTTTCTCAGGCGTTTCATCCTTTACGCGGTTAAGGGAGGACAACATTCTTTCCGTGCCCCAAAGCTGGTTCCGGGCGTCGTTTGCTTCCGGCACACCGTCGGTGTACAGGAACAGGGAGGATCCGGGTTCCAGCGTAAGAGTATAGTCTCTGTACCGTACGCCCTCCATCCCGCCGACCACGAAGCCGTGCCTGTCGTGGAGAAGTTCATAATCTCCGCCGGCATGGCGTACGGCCGGATATTCGTGTCCTGCGCTGGCTGCCGTCACCACACCTGTGGAGAGATCCAGGATGCCGAACCAGACCGTCACAAACATGTCCAGCTTGTTCATCGCGCAGATCTTCTCATTGGACTGCCGCAGTACTTCCGCCGGGGAATAGCCTATGGAAGCGAAGTTGCTGATGACGATTTTTGCCGACATCATGAACAGTGCTGCCGGAATACCCTTTCCGGAAACATCCGCCATCACAAGCCCCAGGTGGTCATCATCGATCAGGAAGAAATCATAGAAATCGCCGCCCACCTCCTTGGCCGGATCCATAGAAGCATAGATGGCAAATTCGGTACGCTCCGGGAAAGGCGGAAAGATGTTGGGAACCATGTTTTCCTGAATCCCCGCAGCCACGGAAAGCTCCGTCTGGATTCTTTCCTTTTCTGCCGTGATCTTCATCAGATCCTCTTCATAGCTGGCGATGTCCTTCTCCATCCCTTCCATCACATCGGAAAGCTCCTGCAGTTCATCCCTGGTATGGATGGACAGGCCGGAAAAGCATTCCTCGACCTGGAGTCCCTCCTGCTTTCCTCTCGCATAGGTCTGCGCAGCCTGGGAAATCTGACGGATGGGCTTCATGAGCCGCTTCCTCAGGTATATACGGGCCAGGACAACGACCAGGATAATGATGACTGCCAGGACTATAAAGTATATGACGGCAAAAATCATCGCCGTGATACTGGCTACTTTCAGTGATATATCGGACTGGACATAAAAAAGAGTATTTCCGTCTTCATCCTTATAGGAGGAAGCCGCAGTTACATCTGCATCCTCTATATCTTTACGGCTGATCAGAGCAACCTCCCCGGACTCCGCCTCCCCAATGCTGTCCAGAACTTCTTTGGAAACGTTCTCCCAATATCCGGTGAAAGCCTCTTCATTTACAATTATTCCTTCCGGCTCCAGCAGATAAACAAAGGCCTGCCGGTCAAGGTCATATACCCCTATATATGTCTGACCGGTGATCCTCCAGGACTGGTCCATTTCCTCCATATAACCTTTTATTTCAGCATATACCGGAGATTCCTCGAATTTTCTGAAATAATCCCTGTATTCTTCTGTATCCGGATGACTTCGGATTTCCTCCGGAAGATTTCTGTACGTCTCCATCACCCCGGATACGTACTCCTCTACCCCTTCCACCTTTGTAAGCATCCTGCTTATGGCGAAGGTACTGGTCTGGGCATTGATCCCGAACATGCTGGTGAACTGCACGGTCATGAACCCGAAGCAGAGAAGCGAGGAGACCAGGAATATGACGAGTGCTACCAGAAGGACCATCCGGCGCATGGACCG
>JAFOJB010000161.1 GCA_017420455.1 Blautia sp. | reverse complement strand
TTCCGGTAGAATGGAAGACCGTACCTCTACGGGCATCTGTTACAGGGGGGAGGCACTGAAAGCCTGTACCAGGTACAATGTCCAGGTCACTGTATGGGGAAAGGATGAAGGAACAGAGGAGCAGGAAGCCTCCCTGGACAGCTGGTTTGAGACCGGGCTTCTTGATACTTCCCTTGCCGCATTTGAGGGAGGCACCTTTATCGGCGCTCCTGAAAAATACCTGAGCGCACGTACAATGGGTGTTTTTGTACTGTCCTCTAAAATCCGGATCACGGAAGGAAAAAGCCGGGCCGGCATTGTGTTCGGGGCAAAGGACGCACGGCTCATGGATCCACGAAAGAACCAGTATGAAATAGCAGGAGATAACTATATACGTTATGTTCTGGACGTTTCCCGGATTCCGGCAACGCTTGAAATCTGGCGGGTCGGTTATGCGCCTCAGGACAGGAGTGATGCGCCGTTCTATACGGGACCGGTACGGGAGATCCTCCGGACAAAGGACAACGGGATGGAGGAAGGCGCGCCTGTGATCACGGAGGAGAACCGTTACCAGGAGCACGAACTGAAGATCGAAGTGATCGGAGACTGCGCCTATGCCTATCTGGACGGGCTTCTGATCGATGGCGAAATGAGGCACGGCATGATGGGGGACAGCCTGGAAGCAAGACAGCTGAATCCTCTGGATTATAATGATACGACTACCTTTCCTCGTCTTTGCGAGATCGGCTATTATGTAGGAGCCGGCGATGAGGCCCATTTTTCCGGGATTTCGGTCCGGAATTACCGGACGCCCAGAGCAGAGGTGGTCTGCCTTGACAGGGAAGGGCTTTCCCTGAAGGGGGAAGACGGGACTGGATGTCCGGTCGAAATGCAGATCACCAGAGATCCCAGCGTCCATTCCCTTCCCATGTTCCGGAGAAATTTTACCGTCCGGGAAAACAGGAAGGAGGCCAGGCTCTATATCACAGCCAGAGGAATTTATGACTGCCGGCTGAATGGAAAGCCTGTTACAGATACCTTGCTGAATCCGGGCTGTACCCAGTTCGACAGGCATCTTCTGTATCAGACCTACGATGTGACAGACCTCCTCTCCGGGGGAGAAAACGGGATCGGCGTGACGCTTTCCTCCGGATGGTGGTGCGACGCCCAGACCTTTGTGCTTCGGAATTACAATTATTACGGAGACAAGGAGTCTTTCCTGGCCAAACTTGTGGTGACCTATGAGGACGGAAGCCGGGATGTGGTGGCAACGGATCCGGAGGAGTGGGAGTACTACGGAGAAGGCCCGTATATCTACGGGGGGCTGTTCCAGGGAGAACAGCTCTGCGGGCAGAGACTCTGGGAATTTGAACAGTTTTCCCTTCCGGATTTTCACAGGATCTTCTCTGCCAGGTCTGAGGATGCACGAAAAGATGCACAGGAAGACGGCCTGTTTAAAAAACCGGCGGCCGTCGCGCCGGTTCCCATTGAGAGTACTGTTACCATGCCAGCCGGTTTCGGAAGACCCTGGCCTGCGGTAAACCAGGGAGAAACCTGCCTGTCCGGAAGCGTGCAGGCGCCGGTCAAAGAGGTGTGCCGTCTTCACGCGGTATCCATGACGGAGCCAAGAAAGGGACTGTATATCTATGACCTTGGCCAGGAAATGGCCGGGATCCCGCGCCTCCGCCTGAAAGGCAGGGCGGGAGATCTGGTTACGGTCCGCTATGGGGAGATGCTGTATCCGGAGCTTCCGGAATACGGCAGTCTGCATGGCCTTATGCTGACAGAGAATTACCGTGACGCGGAAAGCATCGATCTGTATACCCTGAGAGGTGATGAAGAGGGGGAAATCTATCAGCCCCGGTTTACCTTCCATGGCTTCCGCTATATCGAGATCAGTGGTGTAGCAGAACCCCCTGCTTTGGAAGAGGTGGAGGGGATCCAGATTTCCTCTGTCTCTGCCATCACCGGCGGTGTGAAGACATCGGATGCCCTTGTAAACCGTCTGGCGGAAAATGTAAAGTGGTCACAGCTCTGCAACTTTATCAGCATTCCGACGGACTGCCCGCAGCGGAACGAGCGGATGGGCTGGGCAGGCGATACCCATGTCTTCTGTCGTACCGCTTCGTACCAGAGCGATACCAGGCTGTTCTATTACCGGTATCTGGAGGCTCTCCGGGACCTGCAGGAGGAGGACGGCAGCCTTCCGGAGATCGCGCCGGTGGGAGGCGGCTTTGGAGGCATCACCTACGAAGGAGCCATGATCTTTATTCTCTGGGAACTGTACCAGCATTACGGGGATACACAGATCGTCCGGGAATACTACCCGGCGGCCAGAAAGTGGATGGACTGTATCCGGGAAAAAGGAATGCCGGGGATGGCCTTTGTGGGTCCGATCGACGACTGGCTCGCACCTGCGCATACCGACAGCCACCTTGTGTGGAACGCGTTTTATGTCCGGTATACCATCCTGATGAAACGTCTGGCCAGAGCAATCGGAGAGGAAACTTCAGCCGTATATTTCGAAAAACTGGAAAAGGAAGCCAGAGCCTGGTTTAATGAAACCTTTGTCGATCCTGAGACCGGCCGTACCCGTGGAGCGGACGGAAAGCTGAATGAGACCCAGTGTTCTTATGCTCTTCCTCTGGCTTATGAGGTATTTGAGGAGAAGTACAGGGAAAACGCATACAGATATCTTGCCGAGGCGACGGAAAAGGTGGAATGTACCATGGACATCACCACCGTCCCGGCACAGGCAGATGGCTATAAGACCATCGTCGCCACATTGATGCTTGATTGTGATAGGGGACTGGTTTGGGAGATGGTCCCTTTTGATAAATATACAGGTATGGCTATGGTCATACATCGCCTGGGGTACGGCGAGAATGAATGTAAGGGGAATGTAACCGTTCGTGACAAGTCCTATGATGTGGAATACACGGTAGACATAGGCAGAGGGTCGGACGGCAGATCTTCGTCCGTCTATAAGGTGACAGTGCCTGAAGAATATGACGGATTGATGTTT
>JAFOJB010000160.1 GCA_017420455.1 Blautia sp. | reverse complement strand
TTACAGCGAGGAGATCGGGAGAAATGAGATCGGCGCGGCTTTCTACCTGGTTCCGGAATATGTGGCGAAGCTGTACAAGAAAAAGACGGGGAAGGCTCTGAAGGATGCTATCAACGACTATCGGCTTACCCGGGCAAAGACGCTTCTTATGACCAGCGACCGGAAGGTCAGCGAGATTGCCCAGGAGGTGGGATTCGACAATTTTTCCTATTTTTCCACCCTGTTCAAAAAAAGCATGGGCATGACGCCGAACGAATTCCGGAAACAGTAAAGGGAAAACACACCGGTAACAGCCGGCAGACCATGAATTGTAATGAAAATCCGTTTTTTGAAAAAATATCTCTTTTTTTTGAAAGAGATTTTTTTTTATTCCTGATATATTGAATGCAGAAAGAAACGGAACCTTTTCCCGGAGGGATGCAGTCCCCGGTCGGTGAGATCGTGAACTGTAACCCCGGACGGGAGATACACAAAAAGGAGGATAAACAGAATGAGAAAACAACTGCTTTGCGGTGCGCTGACCCTGTCCATGGTGCTTGGAGCTGCGGCTCCGGCTTTCGCGTTCGGCTTATTCGGAGGCGGAGATGACAGTGAGTTTGATCAGGTAACCTATGCCTACGCAACCTTCAACAATATCCCGGCCGAAGAAGATCTGGCGGTGGTGGAGGAAGCCATCAATGTGATCACCCGTGAGGAGATCGGCGCGGAGATCACCCTGAAGCCGATCTTCATCGGAGACTACTCCAGCAGCGTGAATCTGTCTCTGCAGGCAGGAGAGAAGATCGATGTGATCCAGTCTGTGGGAGATTTCAACAACGCAGTTTCTACCGGAATGGCCATGGATCTGACCGATCTGCTGGATGAGTACGCTCCGGAATCCAAAGAGCTGATGGGTGATGCCTGGCTGGCAGCCTGCTCCTTTGAGGGAAGGATCTACGGACTTCCCACCTACAAGCCGATCGCCCTTACTCCGATGGTAGTGTATCGTCAGGATATCGCGGATGAACTGGGGATCGACATGAGCGCAGTGAACAGCATTGATGATGTGACTGCGGTTCTGGAAGCCGTAAAAGCCGGAAGATCCGACATTACCCCTCTTGCTCCTGTAGAAGCCGGGTCTCTTGGCCTCAACCGTACCTACGGAGAGGTGGACTGGCTGACTGACGACTACAATACTCCGGTCGGCGTCCTGATCGGAGACGATCTGACAGTGGTAGATCTCTACTCCTCTGATGTATTCAAGGAGAGATGTGCTCTTGCGAGATCCTGGAATGAAAACGGCCTTTCCATGAAGGATGCCGCTACGACCACCAGCATGGCCGCCGAGCTCATGAGCTCCGGTAATTATTTCTGCTACATGGCAGCCTACAGCTATCCCGAAGCAGATACCGCCGCTTCTCTGCAGGCACAGTGCGGAAACTATCCCATCGGCGCGAAGATCATCGGCGATGCTTACCTGACCACAGCGGATATCAACGCTCTTACCTGGATGATCGCCTCCAACTGCGAGGTTCCCGAGGCAGCTCTCCGTTTCCTGAACATGACCTTTACCGATGAGAGGATCGTCAATCTTCTGATCTACGGCATCGAGGGAAGAGATTATGTTCTCAGTGAAGATGGCTATGCCTCCTATCCGGAGGGAGAGGATGCCGCGACAGTGCCATACACCGCACAGCTCAGCTGCGGAACCCTTGGAAACTTCTTCATCATGTTCCCGACCGTGGGGACCAACAAAGAATCCCTTACCTGGGAACTGGAGCAGAATCAGGAGGCGGCAACTTCTCCGGCCATGGGCTTTACCTTTGACGCTTCCTCTTACAGAACCCAGTACACGGCTGTGAAGAACGTGATCAGCCAGTATCTGAACGGACTTCTCTGCGGCTCTGTGGATCCGGAGACCGAGATCCCGAAGTTTGTCAGCGCCTTAAATGACGCCGGATATCAGGATATCCTGGCAGGAAAACAGGAACAGCTTGACGCCTGGGCAGCACAGCAGTAAGAATATCAGAATGCTTCCATAAAACCTGCGGCGTGAATTCACTTCATGCCGCAGGTTTTTTCAATAGGTTAAGAGGAGACAGAGATGGAAAAAAAGAAGAAAAAGAAAGGGAATTTCCGGAAAAACCTTCCGGTTCTGATGATCGCCCTTCCCGGGATCATTTACCTTGTCATCAACAACTATGTACCCATGCTGGGGCTGTTCATCGCTTTCAAGGACTACAACTTCATGAAGGGGCTGTTTAAGAGCGACTGGTGCGGATTTGACAATTTCAGATTCCTGTTCGCCACGAAGGATGCCTTCATCATGACCAGGAACACCATCCTGTACAATCTGGCTTTCATCGTGATCGGTACCGTGTTCGCCATCTTTATCGCCATCATGCTCTGTGAGCTGGGCAAGCGCCTCCGGGTGAAGCTGTTCCAGTCCGCGCTGCTTCTGCCGAACCTGCTTTCCTGGGTCGTGATCGGCTTCGTAGCCTATGCGTTTCTGAACGCGGATACCGGCTTCATCAATAAAAGCATTCTGGAGGGGCTCGGAAAGGATCCGGTCGCCTGGTATACTTATCAGCCGGCATGGCCTTTCATCCTGATCATTGTGTTTCTCTGGAAGAACGCCGGGTATCAGTCGATCGTCTTCATGTCCAGCATCGCCGGAATCGACAGCTCCCTCTATGAGGCGGCCGCCCTGGACGGTGCCACCAAGATGCAGCAGATCTTCCGGATCACCCTGCCTCTTCTGAAACCCACCATCATCACCCTG
>JAFOJB010000159.1 GCA_017420455.1 Blautia sp. | reverse complement strand
TTATCCTGATGCGGACCTATTTTACCAGCAATGTACCGGAGGAGATCATCGACGCCGCCCGGATCGACAGCTGTTCGGAGATCGGCATCCTGTTCCGGATCGCTCTGCCTCTTTCACGGCCCATGATCGCTACGGTCGCTCTGTTTTCGGGTCTGGCCTACTGGAACGACTGGATCAACGGCCTTTACTATCTGGTGCGGAACCGGGATCTGTATACGATTCAGAATGTGCTGAATACGATGGTTTCCAATGCGGAGTTTCTTCAGTCGTCGGCAGCGATTTCGAATGTGCAGAGCCTAAACATCTCGGTTCCGACGGCCGGAATCCGTATGGCTATCGCCGTGATCGCTGTAGTGCCGGTATTGATTATCTATCCATTCTTCCAGAAATCCTTTGTCAAAGGTATTGTGGTCGGCGGCGTGAAGGGATAATGGTTCTGTGGAGAATATTCAAAGGAGGCGTTGTGTGATGGATTATAAGAGAATTTCAAAGTATTATACAGGCTGCGACGGCACAAAGATTGCGGTGGATCTGTACCTGCCGCAGACGGACAAAAAAGTGCCGGTTCTTTTAAAAGCGGGCTACGGCCCCCGCCGGCAGATCGATGAAATGCCGCCGGAAAAGAAGGCAATCGAGCGTTTTGTCGATGCGGAATACGCGGTAGCCATAGTGGAAGTCAGGGGCGCCGGCGCTTCCATGGGGGTTTCGGACGGCTTCTTTACAACCAAGGACGCCAGAGATATGGCCTGTCTTATTGACACCATGACCCATGAGGACTGGTGCAGCGGCAAAGCCGGTATGTACGGCGGTTCCAACCACGGCATGATTCAGGAAATCACGGCCTGCGAACAGCCGGAAAATCTGCTGGCGGTCATTCCCTGCGACTGTTCCATGGATTTTTATTATCAGAATTTTCCGAATGGTGTCAGCGCCATGCCTGATATGAAAATGCCGCATCATGCGGAGGTACAGCTCGGGACACCTGTAGATGAGGATCCTGCGCCGGATTATCCCATGGCCCATGAAGCTGCTGTGGATCACGAACGCAATAAACCCTTCCTTTTCCAGCATTTCCACAACATGTGGCGGGATGACCTTCATCCGGCTCTCGGATATCGTCCGAATCTGGAAATTCCATCCTGGGAAAAAATGGATACGGTCCGTTTCGGTCATATAACAACCTGGAATACCGGCGCCTGGTTTGACCCCGGCTGTACCAACAAGATCCTGACCTATAAGAGCTGGGGCGGAAGGCTGATCATCGGTCCATGGCCCCACTGTGGGATTTATCGCAATGATGGAACGGAATTTCCCAACATGGCTTTTGACTGGCCGGGAGAATATATCCGCTTTTTTGACGCGATCCTGAAGGAGAAAAACCCGGAAACCCTGGATGAACCGCCGGTGTATTATTATACCGTAGGAGACGAGGGGCATGAATGGCACATGGAAGCGGATTTCCCGGTGTCCGGCACTTTATTTACCTCCTTCTATTTCGGAGGTGCCGGATCGTCCGCTGCGAAAAGTTCAGAAGCGGAGAAAGAAATGTCCGGTTCCGATGCCGCAAAAGACGGCAACTTCCTTGGTCTTTATGTGCCTTCAGAAGGAAAACTGGATTACAGGGTACGCGAAGATGTCATGATCTATGAACGCTGGATGCGCATGAACCGCAACGTACAGAAGGACGAGCGGGAAGAGGACGCCAAATCTCTGGTATTCACCTCTGATGTCTTTCCGAAGGATACAGAGCTGACGGGTATTCCCAAAATGGAGATCTACGTCACTTCTTCTCATAAGGACGGAAACTTTATCGTGGCACTGGAAGAGGTGACCGAGGACGGCTTCAGTCACTTTATCACGGATGGTTTTATCCGTGCATCCCATGCAAAGGTGCATCCGAACGGTGTATATGCTTCCATGGGACTTGAGTACCACAGGGGTTATCGGGAGGACGCTGTCTGGATGTCTGAGACAGAGCCGCTCCGTCTGTCCTTCCAGCTGGAGGCCTTTTCCAGGATCATTAAAAAGGGCAGCCGCCTGCGGATCGCCATTTCCTGCGGCGGATCCGGTATGCGTCAGCCGGAAGGTTTTCCGGAGGAAATGCCAACGATAAGTCTGTATACTGGTGCAAAATATCCTTCCAGAGTGATCCTGCCGGTTATAAAACCCACGGCCACCGAGTTTTCGGATGGAAAGAGAGAGGTGTTTGCCTACAGGAAGGCCGTCTATATCCGCGAGGACGGAAGGTTTAAGGCATATCCCTGCGAGCAGGTCTATCCGCTGAATAAAGATACATTACGATATCAGACAAAGGACTTTTATCTGGATGTAAGAACAGAAGGTTTAAAAGCGACAGCAAAAATGGATGCTGACGCTCTGCCCTCCGGTTCAGACCTTCATCCTTCCTTTGCTGCGGAAACAGAGCTGAAGGACCGGTTTGTACCGGAGACCGGCGACAGGGAAATGCCTTTCGTGAAACGTCCCTGGAGTTATTATCCTCCCAGAGTCGACAGAAAAAATATATATGTAGCCACGGTTCCCGTCCGGAAGGGCGATCCGGGCAATATGAATCCACAGCTCTGTGAGACCTTTGATATCATGATGGATCTCGTTTATCCCGAAGGAAAAAGGGAGGAAGGTACAAAGCTGCCGCTCATCATCAATATCCATGGTTTTGGCGGAAGTCATCATCAATTTGAGACAAATACGGAAATGTTCCTGGAACGCGGGTTTGCGGTGGCCTCGGTAGATTATCGTCTCTGCCCGCCCAATACCTGGCCGGCATCGGATGACGACGTCCGCGGCTGTATCCGGTATCTCAAGGCCCACGCCGATGAACTGGGACTCGACCGTGACCGTTTTGGTGTGATCGGCGGGTCTATGGGAGGCAACCTTACATCCATGATAACCGCCTCCAACGGAGAACCTGATCTGGAAGGAAATATCGGCGGAAACACAGAATATGATTCGTCGGTCAAGGCAGGAGCGGCCTATTTTGCCTTTACAGATTTTGAACATTTTGGAGATGACTCGGCACAGGACTGGCCGGCACAGCCGGATAAGGTCAACAACTCCGACGGTCCCTTTGCCCCGATCGGAAGCCTTTTAGGCTATGTTGGAAAGGGCAGGGGCTTTGGTGTTCTTAAATCCAAGCGTTACCATCACGATCCGGAGGTGGATAAGCTTCTGGCTGTTGCGGCAAAGGCCAGTCCTGTCAATCATGTGACCGCAGACAGTGCGCCGCTGGCCCTGGTGCACGGTCTGTTTGACTGCAATATCCAGGTTCCCATGGGACAGAGCATCCGCATGTTCAGGGAATACGCGAAGCATAATATCAAATGTCTGCTGCTCTGCAATACCTGCGGTATCTACGGCGAGGATCCCGAAGTCAAAAAGGCGGTTGTAGAATTCATGACCACCAGGATATAAAAGAGTTTCTGTCCTAAGGCACTGTACACAAATAACTTCCGAATTCTGCTTGCCCAAATCCAAATCTGACTGCGTTGTTGTCAGTCAG
>JAFOJB010000158.1 GCA_017420455.1 Blautia sp. | reverse complement strand
TCTTATTTACAGATTTATTGACATACAATGTTGTCGGAGGTCGAGCTGCAGATCGATCACTTTTTCGTCTGCTGCCCGATCATCTTCCTCTTCTCCGGCATATCCGGCTGCTTTTCCGGATCCGGCGGAAAATGAACCGTTCCGCGGTCCAGTTCGGACCGTTCCATCCTTTTATAAAGCTCCCATGTCTGCCTGCAGCGCACTTCCGCCTCCGAATCCCCTCCGGCCTCTATCCCCAGCTCCTCCGTCAGAGAAGCAAGAGAATAGTCCTTTCTGAAATCCAGATGATTCCTTGCCATCACAAGTGTATCGATGATGCGGTTCGACAAAGGCTTCCCCAGCATCACGCCGAACTGGTCCGCCAGTTTTCTCTCGTCTTCGCCGGAAATCCCGTGTCCGACCAGTGGAAGATATCCGACAAACGCAAAGAATTCCTTTATCAGCCTCCTGCGCTTTTCTGCAGAAGCACCCTTTTCAGACTTCTTTGAAAAAACCTCCCGTTCCTCCCCGTTGATCACCTTAATGGCGAAAACTCCTGTCAGCCGCTCCTTTCCTTTTTCCTTTTTCCACTCCAGGTCAGTCAATGCATACGATGCCAGATAACCCTGCCGCGGAATCTCTTCCAGATCGCCGGGGAGGGAAAACTCCCGCATGTAAAGGTCCACATCGATGGAAGGATAACGCTGCGCTTCCCCTCCCGGATCAGACCAGCCGCCATTTACAAGGCCGTAGAGATGTTTCCCGGCGTCCAGCAGAGAACACAGGATCTCATTTTCGTATCGGGGAACATATCCCAGTTTCTGGCCGTCCTCATTGATGGCCATCACCGCATTGCCGTCAAACCGGTTATCCGTCTCCCGCAGAAACGTGATCCTGCTGCCATTCTTCAGCGACTTCAGCAGCTCTTCATATCCGCCCTGAAACCTGATTCCTACGATCGCCTGTTTCTTCAGATAAATATCTCTCATAAATGGCGATGGAAGGCCTGTGCCGGTATGCATGGCTGCGGAAATCGAATATCCGTTCAGCTCCTGCAGCGCAGGCTTCCGCCTGCATCCATCTGCACATTTTCCGTTCTCATCCATATGCGCTCTGTTTGCATCTCCTTGTATACTCCGCAGTGTCGTGACATGGAATCTACTTCTGTTCCGGCCTACCATTCATATTCCAGAACGGCACAGTTTTTTATTCCAAAGGACGCGTATTCCTCATTTGTCATATCATGAAAATAGGACTGGACAGCCCGGGCGATGCCATTATGCGCCACCAGCAGATAAGTACGGTGGTCTTCCCTGATTTCATCCAGCAGGTTGTAGATCCTCTGCGCAAGGTGCAGCATGGATTCCCCGGACCCGTACCTGTCGGCGAAATGCTGTTTGGAAAGCTGGAATTCCGTACCGTTCCTGGCAGTGGATTCGTATTTTCCGAAATTCTGTTCTGTCAGCCTGGGTTCGATCCGCACCGGAACCCCGGTGATCTCGGATATATGTCTGGCCGTCTCCGCCGCGCGGACCAGAGGAGAGGAAAGGATCAGGTCAAAACAGATTCCCTGTTCCCTGATCAGCCTTCCCGTCTCGATTGCCTGCTGATGTCCTCTCTCCGTCAATGCGATGTCTGTTGCACCGCAGATCCTGTTTTCCACGTTCCAGAAGGTTTCTCCATGCCTGACAAAATATACTCTTCCCATGTTCACCCCACGACCTCATATTGCAGCATCTCATATTTCAGCTTCGAGCCTTCCATGATCTCCGGCGGCAGCAAAGCTCTTGCCACCAGCTTCTCATCCTCTGTTTCCGGATCGATCCGCCGAAGATGCGCGTAATCCCCGTCAATACTGCTTACCACATAAAACTTTGTTGAAAGATCCATGCCTCTTCTCCTTTATACGCATGTATCTGCTGAAAAGCAACTTTTTTGCTGATCCAGACCACTACCATTGCATCTGTTTTTGCATCTGTTTTCTCAGTTCTTCAATATATTCTCCGAGCTCCTGATCCCTCTCCCGGGTTTTCTTCAGCTGCTCTGCCAGGGCCTGACGCCGTTCCCTGACAGCCTGCTCATTTTCCAGGAAGCTTTTCATCGTATAGGGGAATTCTGACCGGATCCCCGTTATTTCCTCTTCCAGGGCATGCAGCCGCTTTTTCAGCTTCTGCAGCATCTCCTTCAGCTTCTCAATTCCTTCAGGAGTATCTGCAAACTGATCCTCCGGAGAATCGCTGCCGCAGATCTCCTCCCAGATCTTCTGCATCTTTTCAAGATCTCCCTTTGCGTAGGCTTCGTTCGCCTCATTGAGAAGGGCTTTTTCTCTTTCGGTCGGATCCGGATGTACATCCGGATGCAGGCGTTTTACAACCTTACGGTACAGGCTCTTCAGCTCTTCTGCCGGAGATTTCTTTTTCTCCCTGCCGATATCCTCCTGACAGAAATCCTCTCCGGATCCGGCATTCTTCTTTTCCTGCTCTTCTGTCCCGGATCCTTTTTCCTTTTGACTCTCCTGATCTTCCGTCCCGGAAGAACCGGAGCCGTCCTGTCCCTGTTCCTGGCTGTCCCGGCAGTTCTCCTGCTGATCAGCCTTCTCCTGCCTGTCATAAGAAGACCATCTGGTGTTCTTTTCCCAATGCTCTCTGAAATCCTCGGCTTCCTTCGCCTTTTTCTTCAGGTCTTCCTGATATTCTTCAAATTCTTCGTGTGCCTTCTCCCTGGCTTCCTCCAGGGAAGGCGTCTTCTGCCGGTTGAGCTGGGCCTGGAGAATTTCAATGATCCGCTGTTTCTCGTGAAGATACATCTGCGCAGCCAGCAGTTCTCTTTCCAGCGATGCGATCTTCTCTTCATATTCCGACCGGAGCGCCGGACAGATATGATACACGAGATCGTCCCGAAGCGCCGTCAGTTCCACAATTCTGGCCTGCAGAAGGCGGATTTCCTCCAGAAGCTGTTCATATTCCGACTGTACTGGAATTACCTGGTTCATTCTGGCTCTTTCCTTCATCCAGTCAGGATGGATTCTCCTGCTGCGCATCTTTATGACTCAGCACCCCGGCGACGCTTTCCGTGAACCGCTCCGGGTCATTGGTCACCAGCATGTGGTCACTGTCGGGAAAACGAACCGCCTGGAACTTCGTACTTACATGCTCTCTGTACCAGTCGGCAAGCTTCGGGCTGAACAGTGAGCCTGGATCGGCATAAAAATAGGTTAACGGCACTGTGATCATTCCTGCCGTTTCCCGGTTGTCCTGCGCTTTCATGGAGGCAGACAGGCTTCTCAGCACCTCTTCATCACAGTCCGCCAGCTTCTTTTTCAGCCTGGGTACAGCTCCGACAGCAAAGGATCTGTAGAGAGAGAAGAAATCCTTTTTCCTGTCTTTCTCCATATCCTCTCTGGTGTAGGCGCCCTGATAAAGACCGAGCTTCCATTCCTCATCATTCAGCTGTTTCGGCGTCATATCGCAGAGAATGATCTGTTTCAGCGCGTCACAGCCATAACGGCGGACATAATTCAGCACCACCCCGGCTCCCATTGACCATCCCAGCAATGTGACATCAGAAAGAGACAGGCCCTGTATGATTTCGTTCAGATCGCCTGCGAGAGTTTCCATGGTCGGTTTTTCATGATTGGCTTCCTTGCTCTTTCCATGCCCCCGATGGTCATAAATGATACAGCGTGCCTGATCCTTCAGCTTTGAAACCGGCTCCACAAAAATATCGTGAGAACTTGTCCAGCCGTGCATCATAATCAACGTTTCCGGCCCTTTTCCAACATCCTCATAATATAATTTTTCACCATTTTTCAGCGTAAAGTAACTCATTGCCCGTATTTCTCCTTTCCTTTTGTTTCATATCCCGTAAGGAACTGTCCATAAACAGCCTTACCATCTGTACAGTTCCTGAGGATCGATCCGGAAATAACTGTCTCAATCCCGACGGACCATCCGTTATTCTTCCCCGGCAGCGTCTTCCAGAATATCGATGA
>JAFOJB010000157.1 GCA_017420455.1 Blautia sp. | reverse complement strand
GGCGGTTTTAACAAAAGAGAAGGAAAAGCCAGTGAGCACGCCATCCTCACCTCCCGTGTGATCGACAGGCCTATGCGTCCGCTTTTTCCGAAGGACTACAGAAACGATGTGACGCTGGTAAACATGGTCATGTCTGTAGATCCCGACTGCAATCCGGAAATCCCTGCCATGCTGGGCTCTGCCATAGCAACCTGTATCTCTGATATTCCCTTCGACGGCCCCTGCGCCACCACACAGATCGGTCTGATCAACGGTGAATTCATCGTCAATCCCACACTTGGCCAGAAGGATATTTCAGATCTGGCGCTTACCGTCGCTTCCACCAGGGAAAAGGTCATCATGATCGAAGCAGGCGCCAATGAGGTTCCCGAAGAAAAGATGATCGAAGCCATCTACAAGGCTCACGAGATAAACCAGGAGATCATCGCGTTTATCGATAAGATCGTTGCCGAGTGCGGAAAACCGAAGCATACCTACGAATCCTGCGCGATTCCCGAAGAGCTTTTCGAGGCAATGAAGCAGATCGTTCCTCCGGAGGAAATGGAGGAAGCCGTATTCTCCGACGACAAGCAGACCAGAGAGGAGAACATCCATCAGGTCACCGAGAAGCTGCAGGAAGCCTTCGCTGAGAAGGAAGACTGGCTTGCAGTCCTTGGCGAGGCAGTTTATCAGTACCAGAAAAAGACGGTCCGCAAGATGATCCTGAAGGACCACAAACGTCCGGACGGCCGTAAGATCGAGCAGATCCGTCCCCTGGCAGCAGAGATCGATATCATTCCCAGGGTACATGGTTCCGCCATGTTCACCCGCGGACAGACCCAGATCTGTACCGTAACCACCCTTGCGCCTCTGGCAGACGCCCAGAGACTGGATGGCCTGGATGAATTCGAGACCTCCAAGAGATATATGCACCACTACAACTTCCCCTCCTACTCCGTAGGAGAGACCAAGCCCTCCAGAGGTCCCGGACGCCGCGAGATCGGCCACGGAGCACTGGCAGAGCGCGCCCTTGTTCCGGTGCTTCCTTCTGAAGAGGAGTTCCCCTATGCGATCCGTACGGTCTCTGAGACCTTCGAATCCAACGGTTCCACCTCCCAGGCCAGCATCTGCGCCTCCACCATGTCCCTTATGGCGGCGGGTGTTCCCATCAAAAAACCGGTAGCCGGTATTTCCTGCGGTCTTGTGACTGGAGATACCGACGATGATTATATCGTCCTTACAGATATCCAGGGACTTGAGGATTTCTTCGGAGATATGGACTTCAAGGTAGCAGGTACCCACGACGGCATCACAGCCATCCAGATGGATATCAAGATCCACGGCCTTACCAGACCCATTGTGGAGGAGGCCATCAGAAGGACCAGGGAAGCCCGTGAATATATCCTGACCGAGGTCATGGAGAAGACCATCGCCGCTCCCAGGCCTGAAGTCGGCCCCTATGCGCCGAAGATCATCCAGATCCAGATCGATCCTTCCAAGATCGGCGATGTGGTCGGACAGCGCGGAAAGACCATCAATACCATCATAGAACAGACCGGCGTGAAGATCGATATCACGGACGACGGCGCTGTCTCCATCTGCGGCACGGATGCGAAGAGCATGGAAGAGGCCAGGAGGATGGTAGAGATTATCGTAACGGATTTTGAGGCAGGCCAGATCTTTACCGGACATGTGGTCAGTATCAAGGAATTCGGAGCCTTCATAGAGTTCGCCCCCGGCAAGGAAGGAATGGTCCACATTTCCAAGATCTGCAAGGAGCGCATCAACCGCGTGGAGGATGTCCTGACCCTTGGAGACAAGGTGAAGGTGATCTGCCTTGGCAAGGATAAGCTGGGCAGAATGAGCTTCAGCATCAAGGACGTGCCGAAGGAAGAAAATTGAGATATCACAATATCACAAAAGACGACATGCGGAATGGGGACGGCCTGCGGGTAGTCCTGTGGGTGGCCGGCTGCAGCCATGGCTGCAGAGAATGCCAGAACCCCATTACCTGGGATCCGAAGGGAGGTCTCCCCTTTACAGAAAAAGAAAAGGAGGAGATCTTTTCGGAGCTCGAGAAGGATTATATCAGCGGCATCACCTTTTCCGGAGGAGATCCTCTTCATCATGCAAACGTAAGGGATGTCACGGAGCTTGCGAAGGAGATACGGGAAAAATACCCGGAAAAGACAATCTGGCTCTACACAGGCTCCCTGTGGGAGGAGACCCTGGGCATGCCGATCCTTTCCTGTCTGGATGTCATGGTAGACGGAGAATTCCAGCTGGACAAAAAGGATAACCAGCTGCACTGGAAGGGCTCTTCCAACCAGCGAGTCATCGATGTAAAGAAAAGCCTTTCGGCAGGGAAAGTGGTGCTCTATGAGGAGACCTGACCGGAGCTGAGAGAGGGCAGATGGCTGAAAGAAGTTGGAACAGTTACTGGCATCGACGATTGACGATAATGCAGCCTGGGCGGATTCAGACGCGCCAGATGCAGAGGGTATTTATGCACAGTTCCCTGGAAGTATCGAAAGCAGAACGGGGGGATCAGGTGGAAAAAGAGACCATACGTATCAGATATCATGAAAAGAGACTGGAAAAACTGACCTGTATCGAAGGGAAGGGCGACTGGATCGATCTTCGCTGCGCAGAGGATGTCACTCTCGCAAAAGGAGAATTCCGGCTGGTCAGCCTGGGGATTTCCGTCATGCTTCCCGAAGGATATGAAATGATCATTGCGCCCAGAAGCTCCACGTACCGGAACTTCGGCATCATCCAGGCAAATTCCCTGGGGATCGTCGACGAATCCTACTGCGGGGACGGGGACATCATCCGGATGCCGGTCATCGCCATGCGGGATACGCAGCTTCATCTGAACGACAGGATCTGTCAGTTCCGAATTCTGCGCCATCAGCCGTCCATCATCTTCGAGGAAACCGAAGAGCTGGGAAACCCGGACCGGGGAGGCTTCGGCTCCACGGGCAGGAACTGATGACGGCATAGAGGATTGTATGAAAAAAAGCCGTGAAAACATGGGAAAAGCTTCCCTGTTTTCACGGCTTTTCTGCATTTCGCTGACTGTTTTTATTCCCGTGAACAACGGGCCAGGCGGAAGAACCTGCCTGTCCATCCGAACCCTTCGGACCGGGACAGTTATTTCTGTCTCAATCCTTGTTCCGTTTGCAGCCATCCGGTCTGTTCCATGCATTTAGGCTTCAGGCTTCTTCCGGATCGGCTGCGGCGACCAGGCGGGCATTTTCCACGATCTGGTCAAAGGCATCCGCGGCAGCCTGGTATTCGTCGTCGTCCTCGATGTTAGAAAGCAGCGGGTCTCCGGAGGGACCGGTGGCAAAGGTGTAGAGATAAACCTCGCCCTGGGTATTCTGGCCATTTTCATCCAGAGGAAGCAGGGCGATATAATGCTTTTCGCCTACCGGATAGGTGGTAAGGACAGCGCAGGTAACCTCCGTATCGTCGTCCATGGTAAGGGTGATGGTGCTGTGCTGGGGAGAAGAGCCTCCGGAGCAGCCCTCGCAGGAAGAATCCGGTCCGCATCCGCTGCAGGAAGCACAATCCGAACTGTCGCACCCAAAGTTGCTGTTGAAATCTTCGCTCATTGAAAATCCTCACTTTTTCCAGATATTGAAGTTGATTCAGAGCCCCGGGAGAAAAAGGGACGGTTCCTTTTTTTCACTCAAGTGTGCATAGTATAGCAGAAAGACATTGTAAAAGCAATCCTTTTCCGAATCCTTCCTGAATATGCTCCTCGTTTCTCAAAGCGGAGAAAAAGGAACCGTCCCTGTTTCTCTTTTCTCTCTTTTTGCTGAAATGTTCACAGAATGTTTTACACTAATGTCCGGAAACGTGCTATAATATACAAAGTGTTTTTGGAAAGAAAGAAATATAATCGGAAAAATGACTGCTGCAGAAAAGGAAGAGAGAAGAAAATGAAACTGGTATCATGGAATGTAAACGGGATAAGAGCCTGCCTGACCAAAGGCTTCCTGGAGAGCGTTAAGTCGCTGGATCCTGATGTCATCTGCCTGCAGG
>JAFOJB010000156.1 GCA_017420455.1 Blautia sp. | reverse complement strand
TGCAGAGCCTGGCTGCCTTTCCGTAGGAAGCAACGATCTCATAGATCAGCTCCTTTGGCATTTCCTGGACATGGCCTGCAGGCATATCGATCTCGCTGGGGCCATAGGCCACCGCGCAGGTACCGACATCGCCGCCTACCGACGCAAGGCCGCCGTACATGCCTCCGTGGGAAAGCTGGATATTGGCAAAGCTTCCGGCATTGTGGATCCTGCGGACAGACTCGGCAAGACCCTGACGTACTCCGAAGGAATCCAGCTGCAGCTGCTTGTTATGAGATTTTCCGGTAGCAGAATGGGGAATGGCTTCTCCATAGGTCACCACCGCGCAGCCGCCCTTCGCCTTCTCTTCCAGATAAGCGATCATCTCCGGAGTAAAATGACCTTCCGTGGTGATCATGCTGGGGCTGGTCGGCGCTGCGATGATGCGGTTCTTCAGCCTCAGATTACCGATGCGGATCGGCGAAAACAGATGCGGATAAAGATCCTTTCCCGGGTATTTTTCTGACATGTCTTTTCTCCTCTCTGTCTTCTTTATTTTCTTACCTTCCAGATATATTTCCGGGGCTCGCCCTTCAGATAGGCGATCACCTCGTCGCCCATCATGCTGCCGGACCATCCGTCCACATCGGTGGTAAGTCCTGCCATATGCGGCGTGCAGACGACGTTGCGCATTTTGAGCAGCGGATGATTCGCGGGCACCGGCTCCTGCCAGTATACATCTATGGCGGCTCCTGCGATCACCTTATTCTGCAGCGCTTCTACAAAATCCTTCTGATCGATGACCGCCGCGCGGGCCGTATTGATCAGGTAGGCGGTCGGTTTCATTTTTGAGAACCAGTCCTTGTTCACCATTCCCTTTGTGGAGGGAAGGACAGGCAGATGGATGCTGACGATATCGCTTTCCTTCAGCATGGTATCCAGATCCACAGCCCTTGCTCCGTCCGCCTCGATCTTCTCGGCAGGCATATAAGGATCGTATGCCAGGATCTCCATTCCAAAGGCCTTTGCCCTTACCGCTACCTCACGGCCGATGGCGCCGTATCCGGCGATTCCCAGGTTCTTTCCATACAGCTCAAAGCCGATGCCGTAATCCATGAAGGGATGCTTTTCATCCAGAGGTCCGAAGGTGACATTCTTCACATCCGGAACATCGTAGATATCCTCCACCGGCTCTCCGGTATGCTCACCTTTGGAAAGGCCCGTGCAGCTCAGGGTCAGGTGCCTTGCGGCCGCGATCATAAGGCCCATGTTGAACTCCGCCACAGCTACGCGGTTTCTTCCCGGCGTATAGGAAAGCTCAAGCCCTGCAGCTGCGATGGCATCGTGGTCCACCGTCGCCGGCGTTCCCTTTGCTACGCCCATGAACTTCATTCCGGAATCTGCCCAGTCCCTGATGGTTTCCGCGCCGGCGTATTCATCGCCCAGGACCACAAGCTCGTGTCCCCTGCACTCCTCGCGGGTCTGCTCTTCCGGAGCATTTCCCTTTCCATGCTTTAATTCACCGCAGATCGTTATATCGCAGAACTCCCGGATCACCTCCAGCTTCTTCTCGGGAATGGGGGTACAAAGAGCCATTTTTTTCTTCATGATAAATCCTCCTGAATTATATTACAGAACATATTACAGATTCTTTACTGTCTTGCCAATGAGCCAGGAAAGGGCGGCCGCGATCACCATTCCGGCCACTGCGACGGTATACACATGTCCGGTGGCGGTATCCTGGAAGATCATCCCTGTGACTCCGTTCAGGACGGCGGGGGAGATCAGCTGGCCGATGCAGGTGAAGCAGGTGATGACCGCCGCGGCCATCGCCGCCGCCACCGGCGCTACAGCGTTGGAAACTGCCACCATGGCAGTGGGAACAAACATTCCCTGAGAAAAGCCGCAGAAGATCGAGCCCAGCAGCAGCATGGGGAAGGTCCCCGGGAACAGGATCAGCAGGACGCCGCCGATCACGAAGCTGAGCATCGCCACAGGCAGAGTGTTCCTCTTTGTGATGCGTGTCACTCTCCCCAGCACCAGACCCATGACGATCTGGGCTCCGGAGAAGATCCCGGTCAAGGTGCCGGATACACCGGTATCCCCTGCCAGGCTTCCGGCAAGGTGCATCGCGATGTTGGTCGTAAAGGAAATCAGGAACAGATATTCCAGAAAGCCCATGAAGGAAACCTTGAACACATCCGCGTTCAGGGTGATCTTTTCCGATTCTGTTTCCTTTACCGTGCCGGTCTCCGGGAGGAGCAGCGCGATGGTGATCATGCAGATAAATCCGATGGTGTGTACATAATAGGCATGGGTGAAGCCGCCCTTTGCCAGCATTCCGGACAGGGTCGTGGTGATCAGCATGCCTGCGCCGACGCTGGCTGCCTGGATCCCCATGACAGAGGTTCTCTCTTCACCGGTAAAGAATTCCGCGACAACCGCGGTATTGAGGGCCGTCGCAAGCCCCTGGGCCACGCCGTACAGAATACGGCAGGCAAACAGAAGCGGGAAGCTGTCCGCCAGAAGCGGAATAAAGCCTGTGGCGCCTGCCACCAGACCTGCGATGATCAGCAGGTTCTTCTTGGAAATCTTTGTGACCAGCTTTCCGCAGACCAGGGCGATCACCATCGCCATCAGCGCGGAGCTGGTGACCAGCATCTGGATGAGGTTGACGGAAACACTGGAAAAATGCTCCGAGATCTGTCCCAGCACCGGAGAAACAGAAAACTGCAGGCCCTGGATAAACGAGATGGCGACGATGGAAATGATGATTCTCAGTTTCTTGGATGAACTCATGTTTTTATGCTCCTTCTCAGAACGCTTTGTGAAGAATCTGCAGCACGTCTTCCTTTGTCACACCCTGGCGGGGATTAAAGCCCAGAACCGGCTCCTTCAGTACATCGTCCGCCAGCATGGACAGGTCGCTCTCCTTCACTCCCTGCTCGGACAGCGTCCGGATCCCCAGCTCTCTGATGAGCCTCAGGAGTTCCCGGGAAAGAAGATACGGATCCGTCTCTGCATTTCCTGTAAGCGGAAGAGAAAGCGCCCTGGCCATCTCTGTCATTTCCTCTTTGCAGGACGGCGCATTATATTCCATTACATAGGGCAGCACCGCGGCGTTCGCCATCCCATGAGCCAGGCCGAAATGGGCGCTGAGCGTATGGGCGATGGCGTGGACAAGTCCCAGGTTTGCGTTGGAGAAGCCAAAACCGGTGATGATGCAGCCCAGCATCATGTTTTCCCTGGCTTCCATATCGGAACCGTCCTTTACTGCCTTCGGCAGGTTCTCATGAAGGATCTTAAGGCCTGCCAGCGAATTGTACCTGGTGAGAGGCGTAGCCATGTTGGAAATATAGCTTTCCACAGCGTGAGTGATGGCGTCCATCCCCGTCGCCGCCGTTACGGAAACCGGCATGGTCCGGGTGAACTCGGGATCCGCGATGACTTTGGACGCCACAAGCTTGTTGTCGATCACTACATATTTCACGACCTTCTCCGTATCGATCAGGGCGCTGACATTGGTGATCTCGCTGGAGGTTCCGGCAGTGGTAGGGATCGCGATCAGCGGGAGAAGAGGATTCTTCACCATGTTCATACCGCCGTACTGTCCGATGGAGCCGGGGTTTGTCATCAGCACATTGACTGCCTTCGCAAGGTCGATGCTGCTGCCTCCTCCGGCAGCCACAAAGACATCCACCCCTGCTTCTCTGGCGATCTTCGCGGCCTCCTCCACAACATCATTGGTCGGATTGGGGATCACGCCGTCGAAGATGATGGTTTCCACCTGTGCTTCGTTGATCGCGTCAATGACAATATCCGCGATTCCGGCAGCCTTCACTCCTCCGTCGTACACGAGCATTACCTTCCGGGCCTGATACTCCCGAAGAAATTCCGGCAGCTTTCTGATGGCGCCCCGTCCGAATTCGATATCACTTTTCACAAAAAAACTGTAGCTCATTCCCTGTCTCCCTTCCGGTTCTGTATGCGCAGTACGGGCCAGACAATGTCTGGCCTGTTCTGCGTGGAATTGTTATGCGTATTATACCGCCTGATCTGCCTCGATCAGGGCTTTCATCGCGCGTACTGCCTCTTCAGGCATGGGCTGGAAAACGCCTGCCACCTTTGCGTAGTATGCGGTCTGCGCCATCTCCTCGGTGTAGATGGTCGCGGCCATGGCAGCCTTCATGTCCTTGCCGCAGCAGAACATTCCGTGGTTCTTGATCAGGACTGCTCTTCCCTTCTCGCCAAGGGCTTCTACAACCCTGTCCGCAACCTCGTTGCTGCCGGGCATGGTAAAGGGAACGATGCCTACCGGAACAAATTCACACTGGGGCGGCGTTACCGGCAGAAGCTCACCGCTCATCGCGGCGATGGTCGCGAACATTCCATGGGTATGGACGGTCGCGCGGACATCCTTCCTGGCCCTCATGCAGGCGGTATGCATCGGCGTCTCCGAGGAGGGCTTAAAGGGGCCGTCCAGCCACTTGCCGTTCAGGTCTACAATGGCGATCTGATCTGCAGTCATCTTGCTGTAGGAAATCCCGCTGGGGGTAACCGCGACAACATCGTCCTCGTCTGCTCTCAGTGCGATATTCCCGGACGTTCCATGGATCAGTCCCAGCTCTACAGCCTCCAGAATTGCCTCGAGTACAATTTTTCTTGTGTTTTCGTATTTCATGATTTGTGCCCTCCCGTTTTTTTTCTTTATCATATCCCCGAATCGTCTTCTTCTCAAGTTAGCTTTTTCCTCTTTAAAGAGGCAATCATATATGGTATACTGTTTTCGTAGCCGCTGTCCGTCCCGAAGACTGCCGCCCCAGGAAAACCGTTTTCCGGG
>JAFOJB010000155.1 GCA_017420455.1 Blautia sp. | reverse complement strand
GTCCTTTTGTGCACGTGTTCCCGTGCACAAAAGGACCGTCCCCGTGTGTTCCCCCCGTGTGTTCCTGTTCCGGAAGGAGGGTGAGAAATGGCCAGGATACTGAATCTTATCGTGATCATACTTGAACTGATCGCTTTTTCAAAGATCCGCAGACGGGGAGGCCTGAAAAGGGGGGTTGTCTACTATACGCAGATCTCCAACTATTTTACGCTGGCCTCATCTGTTCTGCTGGTGATATTTGGACAGAAAGCTTTTGTCGAGGTGCTGCGGTTTTTATCGGTCAGTATGCTCGCAATGACTTTTTTTGTCACGGTGTGCATACTGGTGCCGGTGACAGGAGAAATAAAGGAGCTTCTCTTTTCAGGAAGCTGTCTGTTCCATCACCTGCTGATTCCTGCATTGTCTTTGATATCGTATCTTTTTGCGGAAGACAGAGCCCCGGTTCAGTGGATGCTTCTTCCGGTGGCGGTTACGCTGATCTATGGATTTACCATGCTGTACCTGAATGCGCGCGGGAAGGTGGATGGGCCGTATCCGTTTTTCCGGGTAAACAGAATGGGGAAAGGACAGACTGCTTTATGGATGGCCGCTCTGGCCGCCGCTGTGAGTATCCTGTCCGGTGCGGCGGGATACCGGAAACCGCTTCAGACTGATCTGAGATTTGTTTTTGTCCACGGACTTTCCGGCTGGGGAAGCTACGACCTGGTCAATGAATTCTTTCCATACTGGGGACTTTCCGGGGGCAGCATCATCAGATACCTGAATAACCGGGGATATGAAAGCTATGCGGCTTCCGTCGCCCCTGCCGGAAGCGCATGGGACAGAGCCTGTGAATTGTACGCGCAGCTTGCCGGAACCAGAGTGGATTACGGAGCAGCGCACAGTCAGGCGGCAGGACATGAGCGTTTTGGCGAGGATTTTACCGGAAGGGCTCTGATGGATGACTTTGATCCTTCAGAAACCGTTCTGATCGGACACTCCTTTGGCGGAGCCACTATAAGACTTTTTTCGGAAATACTGGGAGATGGGAGCGAGGAAGAAAGAGCTGTCACGGAAGAATCAGATCTTTCACCGTTTTTCAGGGGCGGAAGCGAAAATCATCTTTTTGCGGTCGTGACCCTGGCCGCTCCTACGAACGGTACAACGGCGTATGATCTGTATGAGGATGACAGTTTTGACCTGTCGGCCGTGGAGATACCAGAGGAGTATGAGAAGAACAGCGGCGCGGTTGCAAGGGGGACAAGGCCTGTTCTGGATGGAAGGGCTTCCTGGGACTATGCATCCTTTGACATGCACATAGACAATGCCCTTGCTCTGAATGAAAGAATATCAACGTTCGGGGACGTCTATTATTTTGCGTACCCCTGCTCCTCTACAATAAAGAATGCCGATGGAACGGTGTTTCCGGATCCGTCGATTACAGAAAACATGTTTATGAAAGGCGCCATATATATGAGCAGGTATACGGGGACGACAAAGGGCGGCTATGTGATTGACGAAACCTGGCAGTCAAATGACGGTCTGGTGAACGAGATTTCTGCCGGCGCACCGTCCGGCGCTCCACAAAGTGTGTATGCTGATGATACACAGATTGTGCCCGGGCGGTGGTATGTGATGCCGACAGTCAGGGGAGACCACATGTGTCTGCAGGGCGGTTTTACAAAGAGAACCAACGTAAAACCGTTTTATCTTGAACTTGTAAAATTACTTTCACAGGTTAATCATTCTGCGTCATCATGAGAAGGATTTCCCGGTCTGTTTCACGCATGCCGACGCGTCCGAGCCGGCTGAAGTTGGCGATCGAATTTTCGACACCTTTTACGACCAGTCCGTCTCCCCCATAAAACTGCTGGCCATTGCGGAACATTTCGAAACCGAAGATACCGGTGTCCACGGCCGTCGAGATCTTTGCCGCACAGGAGGACTTGGCCCCGTCGCAGACGATTCCGGAGGAAATGGCCAGCGCATTTACGATGGTGTGAGAAATCACCCTTTCATCTCCCCCGTACAGGAAGGCTATGCCGGCGCCTGCCCCGGCGCCGGCGCTGATGGCTCCGCAGTAGGCGGACAGTCTTCCGATCCCGCTTTTGGCGTGCAGGGTGATGAGATTGGAGATCAGAAGCGCCCGGTAAAGCTTCTCCTGATCCGCTTTCAGTTCTCTGGCGTATTCGATGACCGGAAGGGATGCGGTCATACCCTGGTTGCCGCTGCCGGAACAGATGACAACCGGGAGATCGCAGCCGTTCATACGGGCGTCAGACCCTGCCGCAGCCCTTGCCCTGGCTCTGGTGCGGATATCATTTCCTGTTTTCAGGAGGACCTTCCCGATGTTCGCGCCGTAATCATGGCGGAGACCCTCGTCGGAGATCGCTGTATTCATCTCGATCTGACGGGAAAGGATGGGAGCGACATCCTCAAGATTGCAGGTACAGGCGAAATCATAGATATCCCTGACGGTAAGCAGGGAGTAATCGGGGACGTCCTCTGTCGTTTCTTCCTCTTTGTCCAGGTCTTTCCTGAAAATAACCTCGCCGTTTCGTTCGATCAGAACGATATTCGTGTGCTCATTGGCGATCCTCACTTTTGCCTGGGAATCGCCGTTGTATACCGTGACGATCATATCCAGCAGGTGCTCTGACTCCAGCAGCGAGGTCCTGATCTCTGTCTTTTCCATATAAGATCCGAGCTTCCCGATGGTCTCCTCCGGCACTTTGGAGATGACCTGGAGAAGCGCGTTTTCATCGCCTCCCAGTACTCCGATGGCGGCAGCGGCTGCGATCCCGCATCGCCCCCCGGTATTGGGAACAACAACGCTTTTTACATTTTTGATGATATTGCCGCTCGCTTCCACATGGATCCGGGTGGGAAGGCAGCCCAGCACGGAGCGGGCTTTTGCGGCGCAGTAAGCAAGCGCGACAGGCTCTGTGCAGCCCATTGCGCAGATCAGTTCGCGCTCCAGAATCTTCACATACGTCTGATATATGGGATTATTTGAATCCATGGCTTCTTATACCTCTTTTATCAGGATCTTCATGGTTTCAGGCAAAAAAAAGTCCTTTTGCGGCTTATGAAGGGAAGCACGAAGGCTTTAAGCCTCCGGTGATCTCTTCGAAAGCTCCTCTTCCTCCAGAACCCGGTAGGCTACTTTTCCCACCAGGGTCTTCGGCATATCTTCTTTAAACTCAATATCACAGGGCATTGCGTATTTGGCGATGCGCTTTCTGCAGTAACTGAGAAGTTCTTCTCTGGTCTCCTCTGTAGGAGCCGCGTCAGGGGTAAGCTTGACGAAGGCTTTTACCTTCTGCATCCGGTAGGGATCCGGCACGCCGATCACGCAGCTCATCTGTACCTTTTCGTGGGAATCAAGGATGTTCTCGATCTGGCCGGGATAAATATTATAGCCGGAGGATACGATCATCCGCTTGGCCCGTCCTCTGAAGTAGATAAAGCCTTCCTCGTCCTGATACCCCAGGTCTCCGGTGCAGACCCAGGTAAGTCCGTCTGCGTGGCGGCGAAGGGTCCTGGCTGTCTCATCGGGCTGGTTCATATATTCCCGCATCACAGTCGGACCGGAAAGAAGGATTTCTCCCTCTTCCCCATAGGGAAGCTCCTCCTGTGTTTCCGGCTTTACAATTTTGATATAGGTATCCGGGAAGGGGACGCCGATGGAGCCTTCCTTGAACTTGTGGGGCGGCGTGAGACAACAGGCGGTGACGGTCTCCGTGGTTCCATAGCCTTCCCGGACGCGGATCTGCGCGTTGTGTTCCTCCAGAAATCTGTCCAGCTTTTTCTTCAGCTCTACAGAAAGACTGTCTCCTCCGGAAAAAACTCCCTTCAGGCAGCTTAAGTCCTTTCCTTTCATATCAGGCAGCCGCAGAAGGGCTTCATACAGAGTCGGTACTCCGGCGATGAAGTTGCAGCGGTACTTCACGATCTGTCTGGCGTAGCTTGCGGCGGTAAAGCGGGGAATCAGGATGCACCGGCCTCCCTCCGAGAGCATGGAATGAATGCAGACTCCCAGGCCGAAACCATGAAAGAGAGGCATGGCAGCCAGCATCTTGTCTCCTGGCTGAAACATGGGGTTGCTCGCGATAACCTGCTGACTGAGGGCGTTGAAATTCCGGTTGGTCAGAAGGATGCCCTTGGTGGTACCGGTGGTTCCTCCGGAATAAAGGATGACCGCCGGGTCTTCACTTTTTCTTTCCACCCGATAACGATAGAAACAGTGCCCCGAAAGCTTCATGAAATCCTTCCACCGGATGACCGGCGCATCCCGGGGAATCTTCCGGATCTTCCTGCCTTCTGTGAGCATGTACCCGGCCCGGATCGGTCTGGAGAGCGCATCCTTTATGGAAGCGATGATGATGTTTACAAGTCCGGTTCTTTCCCGTACTGCCTCGAACTTATGGTAAAACTGATCCAGGGTGATGGCTGTCACACTCTGGGAATCATTCAGGTAAAACTCGATTTCTTTCTCCGCCGACAGAGGATGGACCATATTTGCAATTGCCCCCACAAGATTGACGGCATAGAACATGTAGACCGCCTGAGGGCAGTTCGGCATGGCAATGGTGACCTTGTCGTCCGCGCGGACGCCGATGGTCTTCAGGGCTTTCGCGCATCTTTCGATTTCCCGGACCATCTGCCGGTATGTCGTGGACCTTCCCATAAAATCGAAGGCAATGTTGTCCGGATATTTTCCGGCGATCCATTCTATCTTGTCAGACATGGAGCCTTCGAAATAGGTAAGATTCAGAGGAACCTCCCCTGTCTGTCCGGCCCAGGGCCTTTTGGCTGTGATCGTATCCATGATATCAGTACTCCACCTTTTCTCCCAGAGGCCGCTCCAGAAGCTCCGGGTTTTCCAGAAGCTTTTTCAGCAGTCTCACTGTCTTTGCGTAATAGTAACCGTCTGCGATCCGCTCATCGATGGTCAGACCCAGATCTACACTGTCGAGCATCTGCATGTTCCCCGCTTCATCCCAGAAAGGCCGTTTTGCACGCTGACCGATCACGCAGAATACGGAGGTCGTTCCCCAGTTGGTCAGATGATGATAGGCAGCATGGAGCCTGATGGACCCCAGATTTGAGAGCACCACGGAGGAATAATAGGGATCGCTCCCGATCATGGACTGGGGCATCCAGCCTTGACGGTCCAGAAAACGGGTAAAGGCAACGATTGTCCGAAGGATCGGGCGGGGGAGCTTCTGCAGCTGATCCATCGCGTCGGTGGAAACGTCCTTTTTGTCCGACCGGCAGAGGGAGACCTGACGGAAGATCTCGTCGTGGATGGTGTCAATAGTGTCTGACTCCTTTGCATGAAGAAAGGACAGAGCTTCCCCTCCTTCATCGGAAAAAATCTTCTTAACGGTAAAGGCTGCAGACACCTCGTTCCTTTGATACATGGTCTTGTTTGCGATAAACCGGTTCATCTCCGGGCGAAGAGTGATCACCTTCAGCATGGCGGTAACAATGACCTGAAAAAGGTTGTAGCGGTAAGCGGGTCCACTCTGATTTTTCCTTTCCAGGAAGGCATTCACGCTGGTAAGGTCAATACGTTCCGTAAGGAATGCTTCATTATCGCACCGGTTTGGGTATATGAGAGGCATGATCACATGCATGGAGTCCAGGTTCCTGAGCCGTGTCCCGTCCTTACGGTCTCCCCATTTTTTCTTCATTGGCTTTCTCCTTTGTGTTTTTTCTTTTTTATCCGGTTTATATCCAGTTTAAGGCCAAAAACCGGGAAAAGCAAGCGGAATAAGGGCCTGAACGAAAAACTTCTTGTAGTATAGAAGAAAATAAGGTAAAATCCAGACAGTGCCTAAGAATGAAAAGAAATGAAAGAATTGGAAATGAGAGAAAATCTTGTCAGGCAGACGAAAAATGTAACAGGGAAAGTAAAGAAAAGAATTCTGCGGACACCGGCTTTAAAATTTTATCTCCTTAAGCTGGCCTTCAGAATATGTATTGTTGTAAGTGTTTTTATCATGTATCTGTTCCAGAAAGAATGGATGGTACGTTTCATGAATCAGCCTTTCTGGCATGGATTTTCCATTTTGCATGTCGTCTGGTTTATATTTATGATGATCATGTTTCTTCATCTGATCCCTAATAACTGGCTTTCCATGGCCTGGAAAAAGGCGAGAGGGACAGTATATACTCCGGCGGCGGAAGAATACGATGAACTGGAGCTTCTGCGGTTTGTCCAGAGAATGAACCGGGGCGCCTGGAAGGTAATGCTGGTCTGGCTCATCTATAATGCAGTATGGGGAGTCCTGTATCTTTTCGATGTGGTCGGGGAAGCAGATCTTCTGATGCTCACGGTGTTTTACTATTTATGTGATTACATCTGTATTCTGTTTTTCTGTCCCTTTCAGACGTATCTGATGAAAAATAAATGCTGTATCAACTGCCGTATTTATGACTGGGGGCATTTTATGATGTTCACCCCCATGCTGTTCATACGGAATTTCTACAGCTGGAGTCTGTTTTTCATGTCTGTGATCGTGCTGATCCACTGGGAACTTCAATATGTGAGGCATCCGGAACGTTTCTGGGAGGGAACCAACAAGGTGCTGAAATGCGAACATTGCAAAGAGAAGACATGCCAGATCAAGAAAAAGATCAGCCATAAAAGGGTTTCTTCATGATACATCCTGCAAAGGCGGCCGCTTTTGCAGGCACAGGAGGGCGAGCGCCGTTCTGAACCGGCATCAGGCAGCAATGATACTCAGTATATATGTCAGTATATTCTTGCGAACAGGAGGAAACAAAAATGCAGAAAAGAATTGACACACCGGAGATCCAGGCATTTGAGAAGGAACATATCGGAAAAGTAAGGGCTCTGGCCCCGGAATGCATGGTGCTTCTGAAAAACGAGGGAGTCCTTCCTCTTCAGGGTACCGGGAAGATCGCGCTCTATGGCAGCGGAGCCCGCCGCACGATCAAGGGCGGGACCGGTTCGGGAGATGTGAATGTCAGACATTTTGTGAATGTTGAAGAAGGACTCGAGAACGCCGGCTTCGAGATTACTACCAAAGCCTGGCTGGATGCCTATGACCAGGCAGTGGAGGAAGAAAAGACCAGATTTTTCCGCGAACTCAGGCGGCAGGCGGATGAAGCCGGCGCGAATCCTGTGCTTTTTGCCATGGGGAGGGTCGCCCCGGAGCCCGCATATGAATTTCCGCTCGACGGCGAAGGGGATACTGCTGTATATGTGCTGGCAAGAATCTCCGGCGAAGGTTCGGACCGCGGGAAAGAGGAGGGGGATATCCTTCTTACCGGCACCGAGATCCGGGATATTCTTGCTCTGAAGGAAAAATATGCCCGGTTTGTCCTGGTCCTGAACACCGGAGGCATGGTGGACCTTTCGCCGGTGAAGGAGGTTCCGGCGATCCTCCAGATGGGACAGCTCGGTTCACCCTCCGGGGATGTTCTGGCAGATGTTCTGACAGGAAAGAGCTATCCTTCCGGAAAGCTCACCATGACCTGGGCGTCTATTGAAAGCTATCCTTCTACAGAGGGCTTCGGCGATCCGGATGACACAGAATATAAAGAAGGAATATATGTCGGATACCGCCATTTTGACAAAAATCCGGCAGGAGTCATTTATCCCTTCGGCTATGGGATCGGCTATACCACTTTTTCCATTTCAGAGCTTTCGCTGAAAAAATCGGCTAATATCGTGACGGTTTCTGCAGCCGTGAAAAATACCGGAGATTTCGCAGGAAGGGAAGTTCTTCAGGTTTATTACAGCGCTCCGGAAGGAAAGCTCGACAAGCCGGTGAAGGAGCTGGCGGCCTATGCAAAGACAAAGGAACTTCTGCCCGGAGAGACGCAGATCCTGGAGGCTTCCTTTGCGCAGAACGACATGGCTTCCTTTGATGAGGAATCGGGCTGCTGGGTGCTGGAGGCAGGAGAGTATAAGATCCTTGCAGGTGCGGATTCCGCAAATACCGGGTTCGCCGGAACAGTCGCGATCGCGGAGACTGTCATTACGGAAAAAGCGTGGGATGAATCGGCAGAGGCAAAGCCGTCTGCAAAGCCGCAGACTTCCGGCGCCATTTCGTGGGAGGATGTGAAGGCCGGCCGCAGTACCGTCGAAGAGTTTGCCGATTCTCTTACGGATGGGCAGCTGGCGTATCTTTGCATTGGTGCCTACAAGGATGCAGAGGATATCATGGAAGTGATCGGAAATGCCTCCACCGCCGTGGCAGGAGCTGCGGGGGAAACGACCGGATATCTGAAGGATCTGGGACTCCCGGGGATCATCATGGCAGACGGTCCCGCCGGACTCCGTCTTTCCCGCAAGTATGTGCTGAAGGACGGCGAAGCCAGAGGAGAAATGTCTCTTGGCGGCGATATGATGAAGGTGTATACGCCAGAAGAGCTTGCGGCTATGGTCCCGGCCGGGAATACCGAGGACAAGGTCTACTATCAGTACTGTACCGCCATTCCGATCGGTACAGGTATTGCGCAGAGCTTCAACGATACTCTGGCAGAGACTCTTGGGGATATGGTAGGCTCTGAGATGGAGATTTTCGGTATACATGCCTGGCTGGCGCCGGCTCTGAATATCCACAGATCCCCGCTCTGCGGCCGGGACTTTGAGTATTATTCAGAGGACCCGCTGGTAAGCGGCAGGATGGCGGCAGCGATCACCAGAGGGGTGCAGAAGCATCCGGGACGCGCCGTAACGATCAATCATTTTGCCTGCAACAACCAGGAGACGAACCGGTATTTCTCAAACAGCATTCTGAGTATGCGCGCGCTGCGGGAGATCTACCTGAAAGGGTTTGAGATCTGTGTCCGTCAGGCGCAGCCGCACTTTATCATGACCTCCTACAATCTGATCAACGGCGTGCACGCCTGCAACTGGCGCTATCTCCTGACGGGGATCCTGCGCTGTGAGTGGGGCTTTAAGGGAGTCGTCATGACCGACTGGCTGGTGACCGGAGGAATGAGAAACAGCGGAGGCAAATGGCCCTGTGCTTCTGCAGCCGGCAATGTAAAGGCGGGGAATGATATCACCATGCCCGGATTTCCTGCTGACAGAAAGGATATCGTTGCCGCCCTCAGCGATCCGGCGCATCCCTACGCTCTCACCCGGGCTGACCTTCTGATCCCGGCCAGGAGAGTCCTTGGAATGATCCTGAAGCTTGTGTGACAGAAGGAGGAGTTCCGGTATGATTCCGGAGCCTGTGTGACAGAAAGCGGTTTCCGGCATGATTCCGGAGCCTGTCTGACAGAAAGCTTCCTGTCTGGGTAAATTACAGGGGCTGTGAAAAAAGTCCTGTCGAAAGGACAGGAAGCTTTTTCCACAGCCCTTTTTCATACCATAAAAGCGTTGAAGTCGAAGGGAGATATAGGGTATACTAAAGCAGGGATGTCCCGGTTGAAAAGGAGGATGCAAAGATGATCACAGTCAATCTTTATTACAGAGGAACCAATGGCTCTGCCAGAGCATTCGTAGAGGAGATGGAGACGTCGGGAATTGCTGCTGCCATCCGTAAAGAGGAAGGCAATCTGCGTTATGAGTATTTTCAGCCATTGGATGACCCGGAAACCATCCTGCTGATCGACAGCTGGCGTGATCAGGCAGCTATCGATGCGCATCATGCCAGTTCCATGATGACGCAGCTGGCTGCGCTCAGGGAAAAGTACGATCTGCATATGACGGTGGAGCGTTTTGTCAGTGACGATCTGGGAGCGGACGAGCAGTTTATCAGAAAATGAGAACCTCTTCTGGCTGCACGGAACAGAAATGGAATTAACTGGTTTAAGGAACTGTTCAGCCCACAGGGAAAAGAAAAAGATGAGAATGGAAAATATGAAAAAAAAGAGAAAACTGCTTTTTCAGATCGGTACAGTTTTTCTTATATTGACGATCCTTATGATCGTGATCATAACCCAGGCAATGTATAAGGGGGTTGAAAACGGTTTCCTGAAGGGGAAAAGCAGCCAGATCGGGGGAAGTCTTGAGGCAGCGTATTATAATATTATAAGCTGGTGCAACGATCCGTTCTATTTTGACTACTGGGAAGAGAATCCGGGTTTTCTGGAGGATGGGGAGCCGGTCCTTTCCGGGAGCGAGGATGAACTCCTTAATGAGGAAATACAGTCCCAGGGAATCTGGAGAGGGGAATGGATCCGGGAACAGTCGGAGAAAATACAGAGATATTGCGCATATGCCGTATACACACTGGTGGCGACCAGCCTGAGCGGCAATTACGAGAGTCTCAAGGGGGAAGGAGAAGCCCCGGCTGACAGGAAAGATACAGGGGCAGAGCCGGAGACTGCAAAAGAGCAGGATGAAGCGGACAGGATGGCCTCCTATTTTCTCAGCGGAAAGACCAGCGAGGATACGTATGATCACAGGTTTCTCATAGATATCAATGAGCCGCACAGAGGCTTTATTTATTCATTTTCCGCGAACTCCGGGATCAGCAGAGAACTGGGCGATTCGATGGAACTGGATCTTACGGAACACCCGGGGCTTCAGAAGCTCCTGGAGGAAGGCAAAAATGAGAACACATTTGAGAAAGTGCAGAACTTTCCGGCGAAAGGAAGCTACTATATCGGATACCGGCCTGTGATCATTGACGGAAAGCTCCGGGCTGTGATCGGGTTCACCTATAACTGGAGCACCTTCCGAAGGGCGGTCGCCGTCATTCTGCGGAATGCTTTTCTGCTGGGGATCGGCGGCATCCTGCTGATGGAGATGATCCTCCTGCTGATGCTGTACCGGAGAGTGATCGTGCCTGTTGCAAGGATGCAGCAGGGCGTAAGCGACTACACCGATACCAAGGACAGCCGGGTGCTGGATATAAAAATGACGGCAGTCTCGCAGAACAATGAGCTGGGGATCCTGTCCAGAAGCATCAGTGAAATGGCAAAGGAAATCGATCAGTATACCAGAGAAAACGTGCGGCTTGCCGAAGAAAACGCGAGGGTGTCCTCCGAGCTGGAAATGGCAAAGAGTATTCAGGCAAGCCAGCTGCCGAATGTTTTCCCGCCATTCCCCGAACGGAAAGAGTTCTCGATCTACGCCTCCATGACTCCCGCCAGAGAGGTGGGGGGAGACTTTTATGACTTTTTCTTTGTGGACCAGGATCATCTGGCCCTGATCATGGCAGATGTCTCGGGAAAAGGAATTCCCGCTGCCCTGTTTATGATGATGTCGAAGATTCTGCTGGGCGATTATGTCCGTATGGGCTTTTCTCCCAGTGAAACACTGGAGCTTACCAACAACGCGATCTGCAGACATAATCAGGAAGAGATGTTCGTGACCGTGTGGCTGGGGATACTGGAGATTTCGACAGGAAAAGTGACTGCTTCGAATGCGGGCCACGAATATCCCATCGTCAGGCAGCCGGACGGAAGCTTTGAACTGCTGAAAGACCGGCATTGTTTTGTGGTCGGCGGAATGGAAGACATGAAATACCAGTCTTACGAGTTCACCCTCAGCAGGGGGAGCACCCTGTTCCTGTATACGGACGGAGTACCTGAAGCAACGGATGCTTCGGAAGAACTGTTTGGAACGGAGCGGCTGCTGAAGATATTGAATGAGACGAAGACAGAAGAACCTTCGGAACTTCTCCCCGCGGTGAAGGCATGTGTAGACGGGTTTGTGGGCGAGGCCCCGCAGTTTGACGATCTGACCATGCTGGGTATCACACTGTACTGACGGAAGCATTGAAATCCTCAGTGAAAAGGCAGACAACAAACAGCACCGCCTTAACCAGGCGGTGCTGTTGTTTCTCCGATCACCAGCGAAAGAGGAATGATAATATTAGGCCGTTTCGTTTTATCAGGTTCATAGATCTGCTTGAGCAGTTCACGGAACATTATTGACACTATCTCGTCTGCTCTGGACTCTACCCGTGTCTGTTCCTGGTTTACCAGAGCCCCTTTACGATAGTACTCAATATTCACATAGGAAATATCACGTGGAATCTGTAGATTCAGTTCCTGAGCCGCTATCAATAATGAAGTCCGAATAGCGTTTGATACAATAAAAGCGCACGGACTTTTCTCATCCCGCAGAACACTTCTCCAGATATTCAGAACTTCCGTTTCCGTTACCCGGTCGGATACGTGAAACTCCACAATTGCGCTGCGGTCGAAACTCTCGTTCCGGCAGAACTCATCTATACTGTGTCTGCGTGCTTCTTCTACGACACTGGCGGTTGTAGGCGCGAAAATTCCGATTCTTTTATGTCCGATCTGCGTCAGGTATTTAAGACTGTCATACATGGCCTTTTCATGATCTGATGCTACAAAGTTGTAATCTGTAAAATTCTCGATCTGTCCGGCGCAAATATATGGGATGTCTGCCTCCTCAAATTCCAGAAAAAACCTGTCCTTTGGATCTAGATCAAAAATAAGAAAACCATCTACGATAGACGACGCCAGCTCTTTCAGGAAATGGATTTCATCCTCTGCAACAGTACTGCCTCTGGAATAGATAAGCATTTTATAGTTTTCTCCTGCCGCGATCTTTTCCGCTGCATGAAAGACCGTAGGATAGTACAAAGAATCGTATACTCTGGTAAGATTTCCCGGAATAATAAGGCAGAGAGTTCTGCTTTTTCGTTTGTTGGAAAGTCTTCTGGCACTCAGATTGGGAACATATCCCATACTCCGGATCGTCTTTTCAATCTGCTGCCGGGTTTCATAAGACATTTTTTCGTATCTGCCATTCATGTAATTTGAAACAGTAGATTTGGAAACATGCGCTTCTCTTGCAACATCTGCTATGGTAATATTCATCGCTGTGATCCATCTTCATTTTCTGGTAAATCTTTTTATGGGTCTACAAAACAAAGAATAGCTGTTTCTGTCTGAAAATGCAAGGAATATCGAAAAAAATCCTGATATCACTCTCCAAACACTTTTCTGGCCATCTCATACTCTTCTGACCAGTCGATGTTTTTATAAATCGCGGCTCCCGGATCTGTGTTGATAAAATCCATAAGCCTGTCCAAAGTCTCTTTCGGCCAGTAATCGATATCAATATCCGCTGTCTGATAGATTCCCCGTCTGATCATTTCAAATCCGAACAGGTCTTTACAATGGGATTTTTCCGCTGAGTCAATAACCGTCCGCACCATATGGGCAGGAATAAACAGAACGCCTTCTCCATTTCCCATGACCACATCCCCCGGCAGGCAGACAGCATTCCCGATCCTCACAGGAACATTAAATCCATTCATGCAGAAATCCTTGATGGGCGTAGGGTCCATACCCCGAAAATATAGCTGGATCCCATCGATCTGGAGAATCTGTTCCAGGTCCCGGATCCCTCCCCAGATCACAGCGCCTCCTGTTTTTGTGCTGTTGCGGATCGAAGTAGAAAGGTTTCCTCCCACATAAGTTCCTTCTCTCACCTTATCGAACATGTCAGAGACGACCACGTCACCTTCTGTCAGACTGTCAACGATCCAGAGATTATGGGTACCTCTGCGCCCTTCAGCGTGACCGATTTCTTCAACGACCTCGAACATATCCGGTCTGGAAGGCAGATAAGAAGCCGTAACGGCTCTGCCCACAAGTTTTTTTTCAGGATGAAGAACTTTAAGATGCCCCTCAAACTGATTTTTATAGCCAAACTTGTCCAGCATAAGCCAGCATTCTTCCAGGGTCATCTCACGAAGCTTTTCCAGATCTGCGTCAGAAACTCTCGGCCTTCCGTCGGAAAAACGCTCCCCCGTCCAACGCGGGGTCATCTGAATAATATCCTCTTTTACATTAAAATGCATAATATCTCCTTAACTCCAGCATCGGTCATGTGAATAGTCATTGTCCCATTCAGTGGTCGGTGCCCAGGCTTCCGGATAGTCCGGGTGCACGTGCGCCAGAAGCACCTCTTCATTCCACTCTTCAATTCCAAATCCCGGAAGATCCGGAACTGTAATAAATCCATGGTCAATAATGGGAGATTTCGGACCCTTTTTAACCATATCATCCCACCATGGAATATCTACCGAATGGAATTCCTGTACCAGGAAATTCTCGGTGGCTGTAGCGACATGGGCAGCCGCCATGGCAGATATCGGTGTTTCGGCCATATGGATCGCCATTGCAGCCCCATAATCCTGAGCCATATCTCCAAGTTTTTTGAGTTCCATAACACCGCCAACTGTAAGAATATCGGGGTGGATCACAGAGACACCGCCTGCCTCAAGCAGGGGCCGGAAGTTTTCATGCAGATAAATATCTTCACCGGTACAGATGGGAATCGTGCAGGAAGACGCAAGACGTACGTACTGGCTGGTCATCTGCCAGGGAATCATATCTTCCATCCACGCAATATTATACTTCTCTACTCTTTTTGCCAGCCTGATACAGGACTCAACTCCTATGTGACCGAAATGATCGATAGCCAGAGGTACTTCATAACCAATTACATCTCTCACTTCCTTCACATACTGTTCCAGAATATCAAAACCGTGCTCTGTCACCTGAATTCCGGTAAAAGGATGCGCGATATTCTGATTGTCATACCAGCGGTTTCTTTGGAACCGTTCAGTCTCATTAAGTTTACGGGGAATCGCACTATAGTTTTCCGATGATTCTTTCAGCTCTTCCACAAACCCGAGCGGTGCAGACAGCGCACCCGGTTCATCATAAAGAAGATCAATGCCGAGATCCATTTTCAGAAAGGTAAAGCCTTTATCCATCCGCTGTTTCAGGGCTCTTCCCATATCCGTTCCGGTATGTTTTCCTTCAACATCTGTATCCGCATAACAGCGTACTTTATCCCGGAATTTTCCTCCCAGCATCTGATAGACCGGAATCCCATATGCCTTGCCGGCCAGATCCCAAAGTGCCATCTCAACAGCACATACGCCGCCGCCTTGCCGGGCATGTCCTCCAAACTGTCTGATCCTCCGGAAAATCTTGTCGATATTGCAGGGATTTTCACCAAGTATCCTGCTCTTCAGTCCCAGAACAAAATTTCTGGAACCGCCGTCACGCACTTCGCCATATCCGACCAGCCCCTGGTTGGTGTATATTTTGATCAGAGTACAATGCATAGGCGCTCCGACTATGTCCATGACCCTCAGATCTGTAATTTTCAGCTCCGAAGGACATGAAGCGGTTCTGACATTATCAAGAATCTGTTCATATCTGTCTTCCATTTTCTACTCCTCTTTTTCGCAAGAATATACTGACAATCTTTTTTGCCGGATGACGATTCTGCAAGTCGGCCAAAACGCGGTCGACAACAGAATCTGTCTGCTTTCAGGGTACACTCACCGGCATCATAGTTCTTTATACATCATTTCACGCTGCCGTCAGCCTTACCTGAAACCAGCATGCTCTGCGCAATGATATAAATTACTGTAACAGGAAGGGAAGCTACAACACACCCTGCCATAATGCGCCCCCAGTTTATAATATCCCCGTATTTCCAGCTGGAGATCGCTACCGTTGCAGTCATCTGATTGATACTGGTGGTCATGATCATGGCATAAAGATATTCATTCCAGGACATTGTAAAAGCAAATGTTGCCACCACCGCAATACCGGGAAGCGCGATCGGCAGTATAATATACCTCAGCGACTGTAATCTGGTACATCCGTCGATCATGGCTGCCTCTTCAAGGGCATAGGGAATCGCAGAAAAATAGCTGCGAAGCATATAGCAGCAATAGGGAACCACAAATGTCGGATAGATCACGAGCATTGCCCACTTTGTCCCTGCCAGGCCAAGCCTGCTGACGAACAGATACATTGGAATAAAAAGCACTGCCGTCGGAAGAAGATAGGACATTATAACAGATGCACTGAAGAAATTGCGTCCCGGATATCTGAGTCTGGTCATGGAATAAGAAGCAAAAATACTTATCAGCAGTCCGATCCCGGTTACCAACAGCGCAATAACCAGAGAGTTTCGAAGATTGATAAGAAAATGTGCATTGAAGATCAGATCTTTATAATGCTCAATTGTCGGTGTAAACCCAAATAATTCCGGTCTTGCAGTATGTATTTCCGAACTGACCGTAAAAGATGATTTGATCATCCAGTACAGCGGAAATATCGTCCACAAAAGCGCAAGGATCAAAAGGATATAAGTCACGGTCAGCTTGATCCGTTTTGAAGTTTTTATATTCATTACGCAGCCTCCCCTTCGCTCTGTCGGAATTTTGAAAATATAACGATCATGATGATCAGAATCGGTATGACGGAGCTTGCTACTGCCAGAGCTTTTCCAAAGGAATTCTGGATAAATGCCATATCATACGTATATGTTGCGATTACGCTGGATGAATACAGAGGCCCCCCGCCGGTCACAAGCCAGATATTTTCAAAATCATTGAATGTCCAGATCGTAGAAAGCAGGGTAGTGGTCTTCAGTACCGGAGAAATAGAAGGAAGGGTTATATACCAGAACTGTTTGAAAATCCCTGCCCCGTCTACGGTTGCCGCCTCGTACACCTGTCTGTCCAGCGTCTGAAGGACTCCAAGGATACTGAACATAAAGAACGGGACGCCCCGCCAGATATTAACCAGCATGGCAGAAAAGAGCACCAGTTTCGGGTTGGAGAGCCACGCAACAGGCATGCTCACAATTCCCCCTCTGAGAAGAAGGCTGTTAATGATACCATAAGTACCGTCATACATCCATCTCCAGGTCATTGCGGCCACCATGCCCGGGAGCGCCCACGGAATCAGCAGTGCAGTTCTGAAAAACCCTTTTCCTTTAATATTCTGGTTGAGCAGAACGGCCCATAACAGACCCAGTCCCAGCTTTGCGATGATACATCCAAAAGTATAAATGAATGTATTCCTCAATGATTTCAGGTACGTCCGGTTATGAAACAGATTAATGTAGTTTTTCAGTCCGACGAATTTGGGATCTTTTCCAATCACCTTGTCGGTAAAGCTCCAATATACTGCCTT
>JAFOJB010000154.1 GCA_017420455.1 Blautia sp. | reverse complement strand
TTGATGCCGAAATAGTCAGAGAATCCTTCGATATACCCTTCATGTTTTTCGTTTTCTTTTACCCCCAGCGCGCTTGCAATGCTCTTTGCGACACTGGGTTTTTCCGTTACAATTAACAGATTTGCCATTCCATTTCCTTTCTGCGGCACAATAAAGGAAGTCCTTGCCGACAGCATTGACTTCCTGTGTATATCCGCCTTATTCACGTTTGACAGTTACTTTTTAGTTCTTTTGCGGCTTCACCCCCTTTTCCCACGACATTTGGGACAGCCACTCCCATATCGTATCCTCGTGTAGACTCTGCCCATCCACTCATGACCACAGTCACGGCATTTCCACCATACCTTCTTCGGAGTACCCCAGTGGATTTCATCCGGTCTCTTCCGGTTTCTTTCGCTGAACTCATCCATCAGTTCCGAAGCTTTTGTCTCCAGGTCGGTTTCCCCTTTAACAGCATAAATGCCTGCACAGTAAGGACATCCGGTGAATGGATCCGCTCTTAGTCTTCCGTCGGGTGTCGCCCTCCACTCATGGCCTTTGGCGCATCGCCACCAGACCTTCTTTCCATAGTGCAATGCTATTCTGTCCGGCTGCAGTCCGCTGTTCCTGTCAGGGTTCCATTCCGCCAGAAGACCATCTGGTGCAAGTGCCGCGAAATCGTTCTCTCCTGGTATGATCTTCTGGTTCCTGCAATAAGGACAGCGGTCTCCTCGCACCAGCTTCTTCGCCTGTACTCTCCAGGAATGCCCTTTATCACAGGCGCACCATACCTTCTTGTCAGAATGCGGCTTGACATCTTCCGGCATGATTCCTTCGGCAGCGTTCTTTTCATAATCCCAGTACTTCATCACCTCCGGATTCAACGTGGCGATATCCGTTTCTCCCGGGATTGCGGTACGTCCATAGCAGTAAGGGCAGCCCTGTTTGCGGGCAGTACGCTTTTCTATTGCCGCTTCCCACCGGTGGCCGTCTTTGCAGATCCAGGATACTTTGTCCGGGCTTGTCGGCTTGTATGCTTCCGGGCCTTTTTCATTGGCTTCATAGTCCCATTCCGCCGCCACTTCCGGGAAAAGCGCTGCAAGATCATTTATTCCCTGCATTACCTTTCGACCGGCACAGTACGGGCACCTGCTGTTCTGTACAACCCGTCCCTGGACAGACGACTGCCATTCATGCCCTTTTTCGCATCTCCACCACACTCTTTTATTGGACTGTGCACACAGGTCGGACGGCATCAGTCCGCCATTCTTTGTCGGATGCCATTGCGCCGCGATTGCAGGGCACAGGGTCTTAAGGTCATTCTTTCCCCGGATATATGTCTTCAACTCCTGACATACCGGACATCCGAGGCCTGCGGCACGCGCTGTTGTCTTAGCCTGCCATTCGTGTCCTTTTTCACATTTCCACCATGGCCGGAGAGTGGTTTCGACCCGTACTGTTTCCGGCGTCAGGCTCCCGTTCTTTTCCGGATGCCATTGTACCGCGATCTCCGGATAAAGTGATGCCAGGCAGTTTTCCGAAGTAATCTTAATCCTCCCCATCTTTCCCTCCTGAAAAATCAATTCCTGAGAGTACTTCCTCTGCCAGCGTCTTGCTGCCGTCTGATTCCGCTCCAGGCATTGCCGGATTCGCTTCCTCCAGAAGAAACTTTCCCAAAACTTTTCTCAGATCCATCACGCTTCCGATTTCCTGTTCCAGGCTCCTGGTATAAACATCAAGATCAACGTTCCTGTCTGTAAGTCCCATGTCTGCCAGGGCTGCTTTCCTGGATTTTTCATCAGACGCCTTCATCAGGTATGTGACCTGCTTCGTAAGCCGCCCCTGTGTATCCTGCAAACGTCTGATGTCTTCTGTAAGCTGCTCCATCCCCTTGCGGAAGCTTTTATTCTCCGCCCGGAGTGCCTCATTCGCGCGGGACAGGCTTTCATTCTTTGCGGCGAGCCTGCCCACCGTTTCCCTTGTTTCTGCGATCTGGCGCCGCTGAACGAATCCCGGCTGCTTCATGAAATCCTCTATCGCCGATGCCTTCAGCAAAGTATTCCTGCTGATCTGCGAGGTCAGGCTCCTGGCCCTGTTGATTTCTTCCATGCGGACTGTGCATAGCTTATGCCGTACCATAACAACACCAGTTTGAAGATTCCTTTCCCGGACGGGCCGCATGAAATGATAATCCCTGACTCCTTCCAGGCCGGAGATATTTACCGCGGCCCAGGCAGCCAGTTCTGTCGCCTTGATCTTTCCGCTCTCTGCCTCCGCATACTTCACTACCGCCTCTAAAAGCAGTTCTTCCGTATATTTCTGTGTCCTTGCCATTCCTCGTATTTCTCCTTCGCGTAGATTTCACAACCCATCCTGTACCTGCAGGCATCGGTCTGGACAGCCAGGAACAGTTCTTCCATGGACAAGTCCTTCCCTTTTGCCCTCATTGTGTTATTCATGAATTCGATCACGCGCTTTGCCCCTGCATCCGTGCGCTTTTTCTGGACATCCATGAATTCTGCCAGCTCTTTCTCATCCGGCCTGTAATACCTGCATCCCATACATTCCTCCAGATGCCCTTCTTTTATGCAGTCGTAAAGATCCTCCCGATCCGCAAGACGTCTTTCCGAAGTACAGCTTTCCCCCGAGGGGATTCTCGAAAGCGCACCTCGCCGGTACTGCTCTTTGGTATACCGTTCCTCATAATCCATCCGCCTCTGCAGCCGGATCACCGAGGATGCCCAGATCGTCTCCGAAATGTTCGTATAATACCCTGAGCTCGTGTTGATGTGTACATGATCCGCCAGCTGACGGCAGATATCCTCACCGGCATTCTGAAAGTACAGGTTTGCCATAGCGATCGGACGGCTGTCGCCTGCGGAGACGATCTCAAACTCAGTGATCCCGGCCGCATACTTTGCGAACTCATACCGGGGATTTCCGATGATGCGCTCCCTCATAAATGTCTCCAGCAGATGATTGAAAGCACCCAGGGAGAACATCTCGTTGATCATCAGTTCGTTATACTCAAAAAGGAAACGGCGGTCCTGACAGGCGGTCATCTGCTGATACTTTTCAATGGCAGCCGCCACGGCTGCGTCCGGGATCTCATACACGGATTCTGCGTAATCCTTTTCTACATCGTAATACACGGTCTTCCTTCCTTTTTTCAGCTTCGTCCGCCGTATGGTAAGGAAGACACGTCCGTCTGCGGACCTCTGCAGGCAAGCCTTTGGCGTTACCAGCATCTCCGTTGCCCTGAGAGGGAGGATAAAAGTGATATTTACCCAGAAATATACAGGGAACCAGCGGCGGAAGGTCTCTTCATCCGGATCCTCCCTGTAAATGCGGTTGATCTCATTTTCAATGGCCAGATAGTTGATCACAGGGGAGAGCGTTCTTTGCCCCGGTCTGTTTCCCTTTATCAGCGGGATCCTGGCCAGGACCGCCCGGATCTGCCTGTCCGGCGTCCCGATAAAGCCAAGGAAATCCTCCACTGTCGAAGCGCCGCAGACAGTCAGTCTGTATCCTCTGTCTCCAAAATCCTGCAGGAATTCCCTGACTACGCCCAGTTTTTCCCTGGAGATCGTCTGATACACATACACCCCTGTGCAATAGATGGCGTAACAGCGCAGCATATCTTTCATGGCAGCAAGGCTGATCCCGAATTCTTTGCCGGCATGATTCCTGTAGGCCGCAGGATCCATGGAAAAATCTATTCCGAACCTTTTCACGCCGGAGTATCCCATCCAGATATCATCTTCAAATGCACCTGACAGTTTTCCTTCTTTGACCAGTTTTGCATGAAGCAGCCGGCACTTCACAAGGGTCGGCGGGCTGTATATATGGCTCCTGTAGATCACCACTTCTTCTGATTCGATTTCCCGCAATACGTTATTCATCCAATCCCTCCTTTATCAGCTTCCTGACAGCGGTCCTGTCCTTATACGGCATGTCCCGGACCACATCGTTCAGGATCTCCTGGAATGCCGGTATGATGCACTTTTTCAATGCCGCCGCATACTTGATGTTCCCGCTCCTCCTGTACTTCTCCACATAGTCTCGGATAACGCGGATCAGCGACGGGATTCCTTCACTCGTAAAGATGTGGCTGGGACAAAGGTTCGCGATGCACGATTCATAGAGCGGATGATCA
>JAFOJB010000153.1 GCA_017420455.1 Blautia sp. | reverse complement strand
TTCACACCAGCCATCATCCGGACCGTAGGTGATCAGCACCTGATCTCCGTAGGTAAGGGTATCTATGATCTCGCTCCTGATCGATGGATCGCTCCGGACATTCAGGATATCCGCAATGACGGTTCCGGTCCTGGCTGCTGCCGGTGCGGCAGCCAGAACAGTACCAAGAGCGATTGCAAACAGTGTTTTTATCTGAAACTTCTTCATCATATTTTCTCCTTCTGTTTCATTTTTATTTCTATTTATTACGTATTTGTTAATTTTTATTACAGAAAGATTTTAATATGATGTATCCTTTTTGTCAAGCCTTTTTTTCGGACAGGCGGTCTGCCACGCACATCATAATGTACCAGAGCGTCTCATAATGCAGGTGCTGCGGGGTTGTTTTGTCCCACAAAAAGGTAATGCTGGCAGGAAACTCCTCGTCTGCGTCCCAGAACTGGAACCAGACCGGAAAATTGTCAAATACAGGAATCGTATAGCTGACATCTCCGACCTTCTGTTTGGTGCCGCCAAGGGCGATACAGGCTTTTTCCAGCTCCTCTGTCCTGCCGGTAAAAACATCCAGCTTTTTCAGGAAATGACTGGTATCCACAGGGCCGCTTCCGGCCGCATTGGTAAGCTGCGTCAGCGTCACCCACTCCCCGCTCGGTCTTGGAGGGTAAGGCGACCTTGTCAGCATGTCGAAGATGGACAGCACCTCATTGCAGTCGCAGGGCCGATCCTCCTGGAAGATATGACCGGTCGTCCGTTCGATCCGGAACGGCCGGGAAATAAAGTTCACATAGATATAGGTTTCATCACAGGGAAGAGACCAGCGATCAAGCAGCTCCTTCTGATCAAATGTCAGAAAAAGCCTGCTGGCAGCTTCACTCATTTTGTCATAATTCGATGGTTTCTGCATTTTGCCAGTTTCCTTTTCTATTCTTTCCTGTTTTATCGTAAAGAACTGTTCATAAATGACCTTTATATCTGGCGAGTCTGAATCCGCTCAGGCTGCATTGGTCTCGCCTCCCGGCCCGGTCATGCGCTTAACGCGTGCCGCTGGCACGCAGCGCCGTCAATCGCCGATGCCCGCTATGTAAATGATTTTTGCAGTGTGCTACCGGACAAAAGACCAGCAATTCGGGACAGTTATTTCCGGATCAATCCTTACTCTGAAGGCTCTGCCTTCACAATGTCCGTGAACTGAACCGGTATGGCCTTCGCAAGGTCCTTTGGTGACAGTTCCACCTGATAGCCCACTCTGCCTGCGCTGAAAATAATGGTTTCATATTTCTCCGCAGTCTCATGCACTGTAACAGGAAACTGCTTCTTCATTCCGATGGGGGAACACCCGCCATGAATATATCCTGTCAGAGGCAGAAGTTCTCTCTGCAGGATCATCTCTATGGATTTCTCTCCCACAGCCTTCGCCGCCTTTTTCAGATCCAGCTCCTCTTCTACCGGCAGCATGAAGACATAATGCTGCTTTGTCTTCCCTGCGGTCACCAGGGTCTTGAAAACCCTTGCCGGATCCTGTCCCAGAAGCCTTGCCACTTCCGCCCCATTCGTAACCGTTTCCTCCCCTGGCTTTACATAACAGTAATGCCGGTAGCTGATCTTTTTCTGATCCAACAGCCGCATCACATTCGTCTTTTCTTCCTCATTCTTTTTTCCCATGCTCTTCCTCTTATTCTATCAGATCGCAGTGCCTTTCCCTGCCGTTCCATCGCGGCAATACCT
>JAFOJB010000152.1 GCA_017420455.1 Blautia sp. | reverse complement strand
CATCAGATGCGCAGATATCCGGGCAGGACTTTTTCACAGCCTTTCTTTTTTATCTTTTATCATCTTTGAGCGGGTTTTCTCCTTGGGATTGTTCCAGAAATAACTGTCTCAATCCTTATCCCCGGATGTCTTCAATTGTGCCGCCCTCTATAAGCTCCACCGGGAAAATCGTCGGCATTGTTTTTCTGCTTCCGTGATTTTCGATCCGCTCAATCAGCTTCTGCGCGGCGGCGCAGCCGATCAGGCCGCTGCTCTGATGAACGGTCGTAAGCTTCGGGGTAAGGCTCTGGGTCAGCGGAATTCCGTCATAACCTGCAAAGGAGATATCCTCCGGGATCCTGAGCCCCAGATCCCTCGCGGCATCCTGGGCACCCAGGTAGCAGATGTCGTCCGGCAGGAGAATACAGGTAGGACGTTCCGGCAGACGAAGCATATCCTTTACCATAGAACGGGTAAGAGGAATATTGTTGTACAGTCCTTCCCGCAGGTATCCCTCGGGAATAGGAAGACGGTTGAATTCCATGCTGTTGATGAACTGCCGGATGCGGGTCTGTGTCACAATGGAATTATTCTGGCCGGAGATGAAGGCAATGCGTTTATGCCCCCGGCTGATCGCATATGTCAGAAGCTTCTGCACACCCGTCTCGTTATCGGAAAGCACAGCGGGAACTCCTTTAAACAGGTGATCGACGGTAAGACATGGGATGTCTCCCTCGATCAGGTTCCGGATGTCCGCAGATTCATAATCCGCAACTATCACACATACGCCATCCAGATTGTTTTCGTGACAGCGCTGCAGATAAGTCTGCCCCATGCTGTGGAGACCGGGATTCAGAAATGTGACATCATAGCCATGCGCTTCGGCTTCCTGTTTAAATGCATCCAGAATCAGGACAAAGAACGGATGCGTAAGCCCTTTTCCACTGTCTTCCGCATAAACAATTCCGATATTTTTCATATCCGACTCCTTTCCTTTTTCAGGTGTGTCAGGCGCGTGTCACGGGGACTGTCCCTCCGGCATACTTTGTCCTTTACGGTATTCTGCGATCAGCCTGTCCAGAGTATCATAAAGGTGCTCCGGTTCTACGGGCTTTGAAAGATGCGCGTTCATGCCTGCCTGCAGGGAATGCATCACATCTTCATCGAAAACGTTGGCTGTCATGGCGATGATCGGTATTTTTTTAGCGTCCGGTCTGTCCATCGCCCGTATGCTGCGCGTCGCCGCAAGGCCATCCATAACCGGCATCCTCACATCCATCAGTATCGCGTCGTAATATCCTTCCGGTTTTTCGGAGAACATCCGGACCGCGACGGAGCCGTTCTCTGCGTGCTCTCCCGTAATGCCTTCCAGTTCCAGAAGATCCTCCAGGATTTCCGCATTCTGCTCGACATCCTCTGCCATAAGGACACGGCATCCCTCCAGATTCTGTAATGAAGGAGAAAGGATCTGCTGCGAAGACTGGTTTTCACCGGATCTCCGGATCTGGATATTGTGGAGCTCCCGGACAAGAGTGTCCGAGAAAAGGGGCTTTGACATGATGCTGTCTATGCCGTATTCTGAGGCTTCCTTTTCGATATTATCCCAGCTGTAGCCAGTCAGGATAATGATCGCCGTACTTCCGTTGTCAAACGCGCGGACTTCCCGGGCAAGCTCAATTCCCGTCATCTGCGGCATTCTGTAATCTGTCAGAAGGAGCTGGTATGGTTCCCCTCTGTCAAAGGCATCCTTCAGAAGCGAGAGGGCTTTCCCTGCATCTGTGGCCATGTCGGCCTCAATGCCGATGGCCCTTAAGACCAGCTGCACATGCGCACAGGAGATTTCATCATCGTCAACGGCTAATGCCCGGAACGGAGAAGGAAGACTTGTTTCCTGCCCGATCTTCACGCTGCGGCTGGAACTGTTCAGGGTCACCGTTACCGTGAAGACAGAACCAACGCCTTTTTCACTCTGCACCTCGATATCGCCGTTCATCATCTCCACATAGTTCCGGGTAAGAGCCATGCCGAGCCCGCTGCCACCGTACCGGTTTGTAGAGGAGGAATCCTCCTGGGAGAAAGATTCGAAAAGCCTGGGAATGAATTCCTTGTCCATTCCGATGCCGGTATCCTTGATCACAAAACAAAGGGTACACAGGCCTTCAAACTGGTTCTTTTCCTCTACAGTGAGGGAAACACTTCCCGGCGCGTCGGTGAATTTCACAGAATTACCCAGAATGTTTATCAATACCTGTTTCAGCTTCAGATCGTCTCCGAAATAATAATCGCTGACATGTCCGATGATCTGGCAGTCATAGTCCAGGCCTTTATCGACACATTGTCCGCTGATGATGATATTGATCTGCTCCAGAAACCCGCTGAACGAAAATTCTTCATTCTTCAGGGGCATCCGGCCGGATTCGATACGGCTCATATCCAGAATATCATTGATCAGCCCCAGCAGATGCTTCGCGCTGGCACCGATCTTTTCCAGCTGCTCTCTGGTCTGCGGCGAAAGATCAGGATTGCGCAGAGCGATGTTGTCCAGGCCTATGATGGCGTTCATGGGCGTACGGATCTCGTGGCTCATATTCGACAGAAAGCTGGTCTTGGCTTTGCTGGTTTCTTCTGCCAGTGCTTTCTCAATCTCCATCTGTTTTTCCCGCATATGGATCCGGCGATAGATGTCGAAGAGGATCAGAAGAGCAGTAACGATCAGCGTGATCTGCATCACCATACTGATTATATGGGCTTCTTTGACCTTGTACAGAACTTCGATGAGGTAAGCCGGTCCCGGTTCCTCTGCGGCAGGTATTCCCTCATCCAGAAACTGTTCGGTGTAATAGCTGCGGATCGGTTCGACAGACTGATCGACCGCCCGGTTGGTTTCCTGTGTCATCCATACACTGGAAGCATAAATGATCAGCGCAAGAAAGATGATCCACACTGCCGTCGAACGCCCGTACTGTCCGGTCTTATCCTTCCGGAACACATACCAGAAATACAGGAATCCGAGAATTCCCCAGGCAGCCAGGATAAAGTAGGACTCTACGGAAAGAGTCTTTACATCGATCAGGTTCGGGATCAGAAATTCCAGAGCGAAAAGCACTGCGACAATAAGCCCGGACAGACCTGTTGCAATGTACAGTTTTTTATGTTCTTTTAAAGCGGTTTTCCAGACAGCAGCCGATGCGTAGGCATAGGCGATGGTGGCGCCGACTGTGGTAACGTCCACGATCCAGCTGATTGCCGTTCTCCCGAAAAACGGAAGGAGGGCGGAGATTGCAAAGATCAGGATAACGGCATACACCGGGACATTGTTCCTGCTTTTTCTGTGGAAGGAAGCAGGCAGCAGTCCGTCCTCGGACATCACGGCCAGCAGACGGCTGAGAGCGGTATAATTGCCGATGAGTCCGGTAAAGATCGCGCAGAGAGCTGCCATGCCCAGGAGTACAGTTCCGGCTTTTCCCATGGCAGAATAAGCGCTGAAAAAAGTCGGCTGCGAAGAGATTCCGCTGTATTCTCCCAGCGCGCCAACATATTCGATCCAGGAACTGCAGCCCTCCGGCAGATAAACAGCCGCCAGCAGACTCAGAAGGATATAGGCGGCGGCAGAACAGATGACCGCGATGAACAGGATGCGGAAGGTTTTCTTCAGCGGGAAGGCAGCTTCTTCTGTAGAATGGGAAATCGATTCAAATCCTACATAAGCCCAGGGGGCAAGAGCAAAAATCGTAAAAATGCCTCCCATGGAACTGTGAGACGGCGCAAACGGAGGAGAGAAAACAGGAAGGTGCGCCGGACGGTTTCTCATAGCTGCAATAAAGCAGATCACGACGAAAAAAAAGAGGATAAGAGCCATCACGATCTGCGTATGCTCGGCCAGTTTCCGCCGGAAGCAGAGAAGCCCCGCGGTCAGAAGCGCGCCGACGGACAGAAGGATCTCCCCCAGAAAGACCTGGTAGCCTGCGATCTCATAGTGAAAACCGAACTGAAAGGTGCTGCCCAGTACTGTCCGCATGATCAGCGGAAGCGCTGTGGCGTTGGCCCAGATAATCGCAATATAGATAAGGATAAGAAACCAGGCGCTGATCAGTCCGTGGTCGCATCCGAAACAATATTTTGTATAGGAATAAACACCACCTTCGCTGGAAAAACGGTTCATCAGGTAGTGATAGTTCGCGGCAAGAAGAATCATGACAATGGCTCCGATGCCGATCCCGACGGCTGTTCCGACAGGTCCCGCAATCGGAAGAAAGGTGGTCCCCGGCATGACAAATGATCCCCAGCCTACGCTGCATCCGAACGAAAACGCCCAGGCACCCGGAGCAGACAGGTAGGGGACAGATGTTTTTGCTTCAGAACCCTGATGTGACGGATTCATAGAAGGTTAACTCCTTTCTTTGTTGAGGAGGAACTGATGGAAAAAGCCTGTTTTTTCAGTTTTCGACAGCCCCTGCGGCACTGCAGACAGATCATTTCGGATTCTGTCTGACCAGATACAGATCAGATTCCCTTGTTGTCAGCCGGCGATACCGGTACCGCCTTCCTCCACTGCAGGAAATGGTTTTTTCGGTCAGGAATTCTCATACAGGCGTATGCCATCTGCCGTCTTCCTGTACAATCCCTCTATTTCATCAAGCTTCGCCCTGACGTCCTCATCACTGTATTTTCGCACCGCGCCGGGTCTGTATTCATTGGCGATGTCCGAGGCCGCTTCAGACAGCTTCAGAAGCCCCAGGTTGGCGCAGACCCCCTTTACAGCGTGCGCTGTTTCGAACAGTTCCCCGGGATCCATTTTGTTTCCGGCAGCGATCAGGTTTTCCACAACGCCGTTCGTAAGCAGCTTGCGGATATGCTTGTCCAGCAGCTTATCCATGCGGAGTACCTTCATTGCCTGTTCATAGTCTCCATCGATTGTCTTATACAGTTCCTGAAGCGTCATATTTTTTACCCCTTTCTATTGCAATCTCGCGCAGGATCAGCTGTTCGAATTCCTCCGGCGGTACCGGCTTTGAAAAGTAAAAGCCCTGAACCAGCCTGCATTCGCCGTCCCGCAGGATCTCCAGCTGTCCTTCCGTCTCTACGCCTTCGGCGACTACTTTCACATTCAGGTATCTGGCGATATCCAGGATCAGCATTACCAACCGGCGGTCTGTTTCACTTTTTTCAATATTCCGGATGAATTTCATATCCATTTTCAGCACATCGATCGGCATATCAGAGAGCATGTTCAATGAAGAATAGCCGGAGCCGAAATCATCCATCTCGATCTCAAAGCCCATATTCTGCAGCTGCCGGATAACATCCAGCATGTATTTCGTATCGTCGGTATAAGCAGATTCCGTAACCTCCAGCTTCAGATCAGAATATTCCAGCCCGTTCCTTTTGATCAGGGCATCAAGACGGCTGATCAGCGTCGGATCGTAGATTTCGGAACGGGAGAGATTGACGGAGACCGGCAGTGTAAAATCAAATTTCTTTTTCCACAGGGCGATCTGTTTCCCGGCCTTTTCCCAGACAAAGCTGTCGACAACGCCGATCAGACCGTTGCCTTCGAAAAGAGGTACAAATTTCCCGGGAGAGATCAGGCCGAACTCCGGATGCTTCCACCGGACAAGTGCTTCTGCGCTCGAAAGGCGGGGAGGATTACACTGGATATCATATTTAGGCTGATAAAATACATTGAACTCGCCGTTTTCCGCCGCCAGACGCAGATCATTCAGCAGCCTCTGATTCATCAGCTCCCGGATGCGTAAATCCTCATCATAGATCATCAGCGGTTTCTGATAATCGCCCCTTACCATGCTGCAGGCCGTACCGGCACGGTCGAACAGGACGATGGGCTCCACGCCTTCCTTCCAGGGCTTGACTCCCATGCGAAGATGAATGCTTACCTTCGGAGAGATCTGGTTGGCTTTTTCCTGGAACCGGTCCAGCAAGGCTCTGTAATCCGGCTGGTCGACACAATAGATTGCGAAACGGTCCGCGTCAAACCGGCTGGCGATTCCCTCTGTTCCGGACAGGAACTCCCGTATTTCGCCGCCCAGGACCTGCAGCACTGTATCCCCGAACCGCCTGCCGTTCAGTTCATTGATAGAATGAAACTGCTCTATGTTGATGACGAT
>JAFOJB010000015.1 GCA_017420455.1 Blautia sp. | reverse complement strand
GGTCTCGTAGATATCCTGCAGCCTTTCCTCTGCATCCTCGTGGGAATAGATCAGGGCTTCCATCAGGGAACCGGTGTGAATGGTCTCCTCCATTTCTTCATCAAGCACCGGGATATGGTAATACTCCACTCCCGCCATCACCGTATCCGGTCTTTCCCGGATTTCCTTCCGGGAACGGAAGTCGATGACCCGCTTCAGATGATAATCCTCCTGCAGGATTCGCTGGTCGTCAATGGACAGATGGTATAAATCCCCGCTGCGGATCAGTCTTCCAGGTACAATATGAAGGCCGTCCATATTGGCGATTCCTCCAAGATCCCTGGTATTCGTCATGCTCTGCAGGCGTATCCTCTCTCCCTGCGGAAAGCCTGCCGCCATATTCGGATTCAGGGTCCGCAGAAACAGAATACAGCTCTGCGCCTCCTGCTCCGACATATCGAACTGGTATTTTTTCCCCCAGGCCGTGTGTATCACCAGATAGCAGGTCAGGAACTGCCGGCCGAAGGCTTTCCCCGGGGTATCCTGGATGGCGTAGGCCCACAGGATATCCTCACAGGGAAGCATGTTTACCATCATGCGTTTCGCGAAGATGAAATTTCCATCCTCTATTCGGATTTTTCCAAATCTCATGGTGTGTATTTCTCCAAAAACAGATGCTTCTGCAATCAGGCACTGTTCGCAGATACCTTCCGGATCCCGGCTGACCAGATGCGCGTCTGCCAGCCGGGAGTGCAGCGAACTGCTATACGTCCTGTCTGCCTTCCGTTACTTCTCTGATCTTCTTTTTCGCTTTCAGGAACGACATGACGATCTTCGGATCAAAATGTGTCCCTTTTCCTTCTTCGATGATCGCGAAGGCCCGCTCCACCGGAAAACCTTCCTTATAACTTCTCTTCGAGACCAGCGCGTCGTAGACATCTGCCACTGCCATGATCCTGGCGGAGAGCGGAATTTCTTCTCCGCGAAGTCCTTTTGGATATCCGGACCCGTTCCATTTCTCGTGGTGATATTCCGCCAGGTTTTTGGCCTCCTTCAGATATCCGGATTCCCCCTCAGATACCATTTCCATGGCTTTTTCCAGAATCTCGCCTCCAACCACGGCGTGCTCCTTCATGATCGTGAATTCTTCCTCCGTAAGCTTTCCGGGTTTATTCAGGATGGCGTCCGGAACATGGATCTTTCCGACATCGTGGAGAGGCGCTGAGTTTGTCACATCCGACAGGAATTCATCCGTCAGCTGATCCAGGTAATAACCGTCCTCTCTCATCTGTTCCATGGTAATCCTTGCGTAGGCAGCGGTGTTCCGCACGTGGTTTCCTGTACAGACATCCCTGCTTTCTACAAGGTCCGCCAGCACCAGGATCAGTCCGTTCTGAAGCTTCGAGATCACTTCGGCCTGTTTTTCTGCGTCTTCTATAAACCGCACGGTGTCTTCCGAAGTTTTGACCAGGGATTGATACAGATTTTCTATCTCGTCTCCTGTACGGATGTTCATCTCCCGGATCTTCCTGTTGCTGTCCTTCCGGGATTTTTCCGTATCATAGGCAAAGTCTCCGGCTACACTGGCCATACTGTTGAGAGGAAGGATCAGATTATATTCCGCCACCCATGCGCCGATCATCAGGATGACCAGGAAAAACCCGGAATACAGGGTGATTACCTTGATCAGGAACATCCTCCCCTGCCCCATGATCTCCTGCATGGAGATATCGACCCCGGCATAGCACTGGCATACTCCGTTTTTATCATAGATCGGGTGGTAGATGGTCAGAAGCCATCCGTAGGTTTCGTTGGATATAACGGGTGTGATGGTCTTTCCGGCCAGAAGGTCGTCCAGGTCGTCTCTGAAGGCTTCATCAAAGGGAATGATGGCGCCTGGGTCTTCACCGGGAAGATCCTCTGTATCCGGATCCAGCACCACATGGCATCCGTCCTCCAGTATCCTGTAAACATAGACATATTCGATCTCCGGCGTACTTTCCATGATGGACAGAAGCCGTCCTTCGGTTTCCAGATAGTCCGGCGCATTTTCCCCTTCGCTGAGGTACAGATCCACTTTTTCCGGATCTACCGCAGAGACCACCACATTGGCTACCCCTTCTCCCAGCCGGATCTGCTGTTCTACCATGGAATTAAAGAACAGAAGGTAACTTACTGCGGTTACCACGATCGCGATCAGGGTGATGGCAATACCAAGCAGGATCAGGATTTTCGACCGCAGGGACATGCTGGTATGCGTCTTCCGTTCGATGGATTCCCTTTTTTTGTCTGAAATCGGGGTCTGCCTCCAGCCCTGCAGCATAAGCCTGGATTTCAGAGGTTCGGGAACCACCCTCAGGAAAACCAGCAGAATAAGGACGCTGACAGTCTTGTCTGCCAGATCGGTCAGAAGATCTGCCGTGAACTGCGACGCGAATACACCGAGAACTCCTTTGCTGTAGATATATCTGGCCAGAGGCTCCGAAGTGCTCCCGCCAAAGGTGAAACCGTACAGCAGCCAGGAAATCAGGAAACCCAGAACCCCTCCGATCAGAGCGAACGTTAAAATCGCTCTGATCACGCCGGTCACCTTCCTGAAGTACCCTTTCCGATAGAAACGCACCGCGCAGAGGGCGATCAGAACGTTCAGGACACTGTAATATACTGAGTAGGGATCGATCAGGCCGTTGATGACATTCGTCCCGAAGCCTACAAGGATTCCCGGAATCGTACCCCCCATCGCGGCGACCGTCATTGTCCCTATGGAATCCAGATATAATGGTATTCCAAGGACCGCGACAAGCTTCGCTCCGACCACGTTCAGCGCGATGCCAAAAAGACAGAACACTGCGATACAGGCTGATTTATGTGTTTTTTCCTTAACCATAAGGAAACCTCCATACCGATAAAAAAATCATCACTGAAAAGTCTTTCCTGTGTATCGACATTATACAATAAACATTCTTCTCTGTCCATACAGTGAAAATTGGCGTATACGCTCTTTCAATCATGAATGTTCACAAAATGTTTTCAAAAATATTGTTGACAATTTTACTCTGTACGTTCATAATTGCGGTAATCCTGAATAAAGAGGTGATACCATTGACACAGAAAGTGAGATTTTCCGCAGCAGATGATGTACGTGAGTTTGTCGACGCGGCCAGCCAGTGTGATTTTGACATCGACGTCAGTTATGACAAGATCGTGGTGGACGCAAAGTCTCTTCTGGGGATTCTGAGCATGGATCTCCGGCGTGATTTTTTTGTTACCTGTCATGGAGAAAATGCCCTGTTTACAAAGACCCTGGAGAAGTTTTCCATTGCATGAAAAACGCAGGGCATCCTGATGGGCGTCGCACTTCCAAATATCCAGAGTATCGTTTTGGACCCTTTTTATATATAAAAACGCGCCTGCAGAGCAAGGCGCGTTTTTATATTTCTGTTTCTTTCCGGGTTCCTGTTATTCATGTACGATGAGGGCAAGGTCCTGCGGAGCTCCCGACAGACGGACTTCTCCGTTTTCTTTTACCGCGGTGATCTCCAGTACAATATTGCCTTCTGTATCCGGAATCCGGCAGACAGCGGGGATTCCTTCCCTGGGCTGATAATAGTGCAGAACCAGGTTCCGGCTGTAATCGTAGTCCGGCCTGTTGTCGATGGTGCCGAGCGGCAGGAGGGTATTTTCCTTTACATACAGGGGAAGGGAGAAGTAG
>JAFOJB010000014.1 GCA_017420455.1 Blautia sp. | reverse complement strand
TCTTTTCCGGACCATTTTGCATTTACAGGGCATCCGAATGCACATTTTCCGCACTGAATGCAGTCTTCCTCTCTGATTGCTTTAGGCATTTTCATAGGCTATAATGCAGATATGATTACGGATATAAAAAAGATTGAAGACCTGTCGCTCAACGCATGGCCGTCCCACCAGATGGAAGTTTATGACGGATGGATCCTGCGTTTTTCTTACTTTTATACCCATAGAACCAACAGTGTAGAACAATTCGGTGTTTCCTCTCTTCCCTGGAGAGAGAAGATTCCCTTCTGTGAAGAGGAATACCAGCGGCTGGGCTCTCCGGCCATTTTCAAGATCAGTCCTCTTGTGTCACTGGATTTTGACTATATGCTGGAGAACCGCGGATATCAGATAGAGCATGTTACGAATGTCTGTATCCTGTCCCTGGACAGCAGCCAGAAAGAATTCCAGCCCCGGGATGTCCCTGCTTCTGCCACGGCATCTGAAGGAACAGTGCCCTGTGACATTTATCGTACGGTCCCCACTCCGGATGTGGAGCTTTCCGATTCGATTTCTCCGGAATGGATCGAGAGCCTGTTCTCCCTGAAAAAAATGACGAATCCCATCCATCGCCGGGTGGTTCCCTCCATGTACCAGGCGATCCCAAAAGAAACCATCTCGGCCTGTGTCCGCAGGAACGGCAGCGTCATCGCTACAGGTCTGGGCATCCTGGACCGGGATTATATCGGAATCTACGCCATCCATGTGCGGGAGGACTTCCGCGGCAAAGGCCTGGCAAGGCAGGTCTGCTCCTGCCTTCTTAAGGAAGGCCACATGCGCGGCGCGGCAAACGCGTATCTGCAGGTGGTAAAGGACAATACTCCGGCAGAGAATCTTTACGCCTCCATCGGGTTCCGGAAGCTGTACGACTACTGGTTCCGCGTCCAGTCCCCGTCGCAGACCGTATGAAAAGGCCATATTGCCGCAGGCTCCCGGTGCAGTTCATATGAACATACCGTTTTTCCGCCGGTCTCCGGCGTAGCTTGCATGAACCTGACATATTTCCGCCGGTCTCCGGTGCAATTCATAGGAACATTGTTTTTCGTCACTTCCCGCTCATCTCAGAGCACGTCCTTCGATGACCGTTCGCCGCCAGGCGTGCGCTCGTGCAGGCGCGGCGCATGTCTGGCGGCTTTATCGCAGAAAAAAACACTCTGTTTGGGGAGCACAGAGTGTTTTTTTGTTTCTGCTGTTCAGTTTTCATACACCCGGCAAAAGCCGGTCTCACAATTTCAGGCGCTTTTCCTCTGGATTATTCCAGCCCTGGAGAGAGCCTGTACAAGGAAACGCACGATCACGTACAGCATGATGCCATTGACGGGAAGAAGGATCAGTTCCTTGATCAGCCTGGTCACAAACAGCGCCTGCAGCGGCATTCCATACATCATATGAAGCCAGACGGTGTTGAGGGTTATGCCGACAAGGAAATAGCAAAGAGCTGCTGCTGCCGCCTGAGCCACGGTGGTCTTCGTTTTGTAGAACAGAAACCCGAAAAGGAAACCCAGCAGCGCATAGCTGATGGTAAAGCCAAAGAAGAAAGAGGCTCCCTTTCCGGCTGTCATGACCATACTCAGGATATCGCTGGCGATGCCCACTGTCATTCCCATCACCGGCCCGCCGTAGCAGCCTGCCATGGCAAGGGCGAGGAAAGCGAAACGAACCTCGATATTCTCTGTGATCCGGATATTAAAATAAGAAAGCACAATATAAAGAGCTATGAACATTCCGCAGAGGGCAATGTTTTGGATATGTTTCATGTTTTCCAGCTGTTTTTTGAATTCAAATGCTTCTTTAGAGATAACCGGCATAAAAAAACACCTCCATAATGCAGCATTGACAGTCACGGAATAAATAATACTCCCTCCACACTATGAGATGTTTCTCATATGTAGCAACGGGTGCGGAAAATATATCGTAAGGAAACGGCAGTTTCCTTTTCGTTTCACGGCGACTCCCCAGCCTGTGAACACTTGACGCATAAATTCCTACTTCGCTATTATTTATTTAAGGCGATTATAGCACATCCTTTCCAAAATGCAACAGGAAGTTTCCTTCTTCCCAAAAGAGACTGCTGGTCTGTTACAGTTAGGAACTGTCCATAAATAAGGCACTGTACACAAATAACTTCCGAATTCTGCTTGCCCAAATCCAAATCTGACTGCGTTGTTGTCAGTCAGCGATGTAAGCTGTAACGAAAAAGGA
>JAFOJB010000151.1 GCA_017420455.1 Blautia sp. | reverse complement strand
GTTTGGGATGAATGAGAATTCTCTGAATGTAGATGTCAGCGCCTATACCGGCACCGGTTCCGGCGCGGTGGGGTAAGAGCGGCCGGAAATTGTACAGGAAAATGTTTCCTTATGCCTGTGATCAGATCCGGCTGTGGATGATGATTCTTTGACACGGTGTATGCAGAAAATAAAGATTTAAAGGAGGAAAGCGATGCCGCCAGGAGGAGGCCCGGGAGGGCATTTTGGACGGGGATTTATGACGGAGGAGGAAAAGCAGGCAAGCCCGAAGGTGACAAAGGAGCTTCTGCTGCGGATCTTCAGCTATCTGAAGCCGTACTGGAAGGAGCTTCTTCTGGTCATGGGCTGTATTATGCTGTCTTCTGCCTTTTCTCTCCTGCCTTCGATCCTGACAGGAAGGATCATTGACGACGGACTGATCGGAAAAAACCTGCGGCTTTTGCTGATCCTGGTCCTTTTATCGCTGCTTGTGACACTGATCTCCAGCCTGATCGGAGTGGGCGAAAGCTATCTGAACAGCTGGATCGCCCAGCATATCTCCTTCGATATGCGAAACCAGATGTTCCGGCATCTTCAGCGGATGTCCTGCAGGTTTTTCACCAACAATAACCAGGGCGACATCATCACCCGGATGACCAGTGATATCTCCGGGGTGGAGACGGTGATCACAAATACCTTTACCAGTATTCTGACCAATGTGTTCACTCTGATCATCGCCCTGGCTGCCATGTTCCGGATGAACTGGATCCTGGCGCTGGTCAGCATTGCGGTGGTTCCGCTCTTTATCATTCCCACAAGGACAGCGGGGAAGACACGCTGGACCATCACCCGGGAAGCCCAGGCTCAGAATGACAGGATCAACGGGATCCTGAACGAGACGCTGTCGGTCAGCGGCCAGCTTCTGGTGAAGCTGTTCGGAAAAGAAGAGTATGAGTACCGGAGGTATCGGGAAACCAGCGGGAAAATGATGAAGCTGAATATCCGGGAGAGAATGGCAGGGCGGTGGTTTATCATGGCGATCAGCTTCTTCTCCAGCATCGGCCCTATGAGTCTGTACCTGGCAGGCGGTATTCTGATCATCCGATACAACAGTACCCTGACCGTGGGAGATATTACCGTAATGGTGGCTCTTCTTGGCAGGCTTTACGGGCCGGTGAACTCTCTTCTGAACATTCAGGTGGACTGGATCCGGGCCATGGCCATGTTTACAAGGATCTTTGAATATTTCGACATGCCGGTGGAGATCGAGGATGATGAAAACGCGATCGTTCTGGACCATGCGGAGGGCGAGGTAAAATTCTCCCACGTGAGCTTTTCCTACGAACCGGACAGGGAGATCCTGAAGGATGTCAGCTTTGAACTGAAAAGCGGGAGATGCATCGCCATCGTGGGTCCCTCCGGTGCCGGAAAGAGTACTATTGTGAACCTGATCCCAAGGCTTTACGATGTGACAGCCGGTCAGGTTTTCTTCGACGGCACAGATGTGAGGAAGCTGTCGCTTTCCTCTCTGCGGCAGAATATCGGCGTGGTTACGCAGGATACCTATCTGTTCAACGGGACGATCCGGGAAAATCTCCTTTACGCGAATCCCGCCGCCTCCGAGGCGGATATGATCGAGGCCTGCAAAAAAGCAAACATTTATGATTTCATAGAAAAGCAGCCGGAGGGCTTTGACGCCCTGGTGGGAAACCGGGGACTGAAGCTGTCCGGCGGGGAGAAACAGCGTATTTC
>JAFOJB010000150.1 GCA_017420455.1 Blautia sp. | reverse complement strand
CCTCCAAGCCAGCAGGATGAACAGTTCTCACACCCGCCGCCGCAATCCATGGAGTCTCTGATGATCTGCTCCCGTTCTTCCTTTGTGGTGTCTTTGATCAGAATAGATTTCATACGCGCCTGCCCTCCGTTTACAGCTGCTTCACCTTTAAACCTTTTTGGTGAATGATCCGCTGATATCCATGTGTGAGTGCGGATTACTGCTTTTTCTCTCCATTCACAAGGACCACATTCATCTGTTCGATTTCTACCTTTTCCCAGACGCCTTCGACCACATAAGGCTCGTGCTCCAGATACGCATCAAGGGCAGCCCGGTCCGGAAACTCCATGACCAGTGCGGATCCTTTCATTTTCCCTTCCTCATCCAGCAATCCACCGGCAACGATAATCTGACAACCGAGCTTTTTCATTCCTTCCAGATGACGCGGCCGAACGGCCATTCTCTTTTCCAGCATGTCTGGTCCGTCATATGCTTTGACTATGAACTGCATTGTAATTCCTCCTTCATGGTCACATGGATCAGATCCTCTCAAAGGCGATCCGCGGATCATCATCCTCAGGAACGTGGATGATCCCGCGATAGATCAGGCCTTCCTTTTTCAGCAGATCCTGCATCACAAGATTTGCGGGGTGCGTATCTATCCTGAAATGACTGCACTGTTCACATGCCCACTGAATCGCCGCATGTCCGATTCCCTTTGCCTTTCCATTTCCTGCTATCCGGTGAATAACCCCATAGGGGCTGCTGTCCATCCATGACCCGTCCTCTATCGTTCGATACGCAGGTTCGATATCATCCCCCTGATCGTAAAAGAAAACTCCGGCAATCTCGTTGTTTTCGATACAGACATAGCTTTTTCCGGCGGCGATATCAGATCTGATCAGTTCTTCCGGGGGCCAGTTTGTCTGTCCCCACTGATCCGGATTTCCGTGCGCAGCCATAAAGGAACGCGCATAAGCATAGGTATTCATGATCTCCGCAAGATCTTCCAGCTTCGATTTACGTATTGTAATCATAGATCCACCCTTCTGTTTTTTCCCTGTCCCCGGAAGGTCTTTTCGCATTACCGGGACAGCATTTTTCAGATTTCCATAAAGGTTACAACCAGCAGCCCCACGGGCGGGGACCGCACTTATGCCAGTATAATTTTTCTGTTTTTCTCCAGCAGTTCCCGGCTGTCCGATGTAAGATCCGTGAATACTTCCGTCATTTTTCTGAACACGGTCCTCCCGTCAAGTCCCATATGGTACTCATTCCACACCTTTACCATAAACGCGTTGCATTCCAGAAACAGCTGACTTGCGACATCCGCCGTATAGCCTTTTTCATACGTGATCCGGCGTTCCGGTGTCGTTTTCCTGTCCCATATATCCAGAAGCTGTACGATCCGGTCGATCTGCTGCATTTTCCACAGTATTGCAGAGATCTTCTGCTTCTGCCTGTGCTTCTGACTCTTCTCTTCCTTCTCCAGAAAATCCAGATATTCCTTCTCTGCAGCCCGGAGTGCTTCTGTCACCTCTGCAATGACCGGCGTCTCTGTCTGTACCAGGTGTTTACACACCAGCTCATCCAGAACAGGAGATCTGTACAAGGGATTCCGCCTGGATGTATACGCGTCGGCCAGCACATATTCCAGCCGCAGATGTTCTTCCGGCGGCAGGCAGGCGCATTGCCAGGCTGCCTGCGCCAGCAGTTCCCGTCTGCGTTCTGCAAGCCTTCCGGATATTTCCGGAAGCTGTACCAGGGGCCTTCCTGCTGCTGCCCGGTCTTTGTTGAGATCTTCCTGTACTTTCCCATCGGAAAGATCCATCATTCTATGTACTATCGTGACGCACAGGGCAGCCGCGGAAACACTGTCTTCCACCGGCCAGTGCTCCATAAACGCAGATACGGCATTTGCCGCCGCAAGACAGGATTCCGGCACCGCCGAAGGTACTGCCCGCGGAAGGTGCGCCGGCCCGGCTTCCTGCTCTGCCGCCTCCAGATATTCTCTGACCTTGCGGACATCCTGATCGCTGATGCCGGGAAGATAGCCGATCTCTGCATCCAGGCGTCCTCCCGGATGCATCAGCTGATTCTGCGCATCCTGCGTATCCTGTCCGGTCAGAAGCTTCAGATCCAGAGCTCGGGAAAGAATGCTCTGATCCGGATCCGCCGGAGAAGCGTTCAGAAGAAAAAAAGGATTTTCCACAAGTCTGTATTTATTCTTCAAAAAATGCCGCTCCTTCCTGAAGTGCCACATCCAGAAATACCGGATCGCTTTCTCCCCAGAATTCAGAATAGTCCATGATGATTTTCTCCGTGTACTTGAAATAAACAGGCAATGGCAATTCCAGATCATATGCTTTCGGCCTGCTTACCTGATAATCCACCAGCGAAAATACTTCCGGATTCTCTTTTCTGTAGAAGGCAGCAGAATCAAGAGCTGCAAAAACCGGATAATAGGACGTCGACTCTATTCCTTCGAAATGATTCCTTTTCCACACAGCATGGTTTTTTATGGTTACCGTGCCTCTCTGTATATACAGTGTATCCTGAAGGAGCAGGAGCGTACATTCCTCCCAGGATGCGGCGATATTCTCCTCAGGCAGCGAAAACAGAGTCCCGGGAAGCAGACGATATCGATAGCTGCTTTCCTCCAGATAAGCCGGACGGATACCATTCCCCTCCTTTCCCTCCTGATAGTGATACTTATGCCTGTCTTTTTCTTCCTGTACCCTTGAAAAAACCAGGACCTTCCCATTTTTTATCTCTTCTCTGGAAAGCCCCGGGCTCTTAGTTCCCGGCTGATACGCTGCCAGCTTTACATCCCTGACCTCGACTCCATCCGGAAACGCTTTCTCAAGATCCACGCCAAGTTCTTTTGCTTCCCGGCAGTAAGTCAGCAGGCTGTCCACATCATCCAGCATGCTTCCCAGTTCCCCTGCGAACGCAGGATCGGGGGCCGGCCCTGCTTCCTGCAGTTGCAGGACCGCCTTCTCACGGCGAAGCATTCTCAGCTGTTCCAGTCTGGAAGCCTGTATTCCGGAATTCTCGTCGTCCGGGTATTCTGCCCGGGAAAGAATCTCAACGGCTTCCTTATAACTGCCTTCTTCAGCCAGCACCTCACTCCATACCGTATAAAGGCCGTTCAGGCGGTCCTGATCTGCGGATGCCAGAAGATGCACCTCGGCCTCTTCATAAGCTCCCCTGGACATCAGGTCTTCTCCCCAGGCAATCTGTGTCCGGCTGAGCTTTTCGTCATCCCCCAGCTCCTTATACAGCTCCGCCGCCCCGGAATAGTCGCTTTCCGCGATCAGGCGCGCTGCACCCTCTTTTTTCAGTTCCGGAAGCCATTCCTCTGCCTTCCTCCAGTCCCTGCTTTTGATCAGTTTCCTGGCAATGTCAATGGCGTCCCTGTAATCCCCTTCTTCCGCCAGCTCCTGTGCCTGCTGCCACAGACCGGGAAGCATGACGAAATGGGTATAAAGCAGGGATCCTGCCGCAAGAAGCACCGCGATCAGGGCTGCTGCCCTTCTCATAATCTCTTTTCGGTGGTTTCTTTTTTTCAGGGAGCTTTTATATTTCTCATACTCCTCCCGGATCCTGGCTGGTTCCTCTCCGGTTTCCACTACCTCCGCCAGCAGCTCCATACCGCGCATCGCACAGAGTACATCGGCAGGATCCCTCCTCCACCGTCTGCCAGGCTGATTCTGCTTCCAGAGCCGGTCATACATCTCCTGCGCAGCAGAAAGGACAGCCTTCAGCTGTTCTGCGGCATCCCGGTATTCCCCAAGAAAAGCAAATTCCCGGGCAGCGGCGCAGGTTCCCTGTATGGTATGAAGCTTCTGATGTTTCAGGGCGCTCTGATACAAAGGCTCTCTCCAGTCTGAAAAAGCTGTTGTGTCCAAATGCATCCCCCCTTTTTTCTCTGGAATCATGAATCCTTAACAATAGAAAACCCGATTTTTGGTCTGTGGCTGACCGCAGGCTTCAAAACACTGCAGGCCTCCTCCAGTATCTCCTGGTCGATCACTTTTTTCCCGCTCCGCACACAGATCCTGCCTGCTTCTGAAACAACAAAAGACACATCGCTCAGAGGCAGGCCGGAAAGTCTTGCTGCCACGCCGTAAAGCTCCAGGTGCTCCGCCGCCGGGAGATCCGCAAGCAGGCTTTCCAGAACCGCATAAACCTCCTTCTCGGACGGCATTCCCACCTCCAGAATATGGTCAAACCGTCCCTTGCGCATGACGGCCCTGTCAAGCGCCTCCGGCATGTTTGTCATGCCAAAAAGGAGGACCTTGTTTTTTGCCGCGTCCGGAATCCTGCGCAGGAACTCGTCAACCTCTTCCGTATGGATCTCAACAGATCCCCCTGCCCTCTCTCTGGAGGAGAGAAATGCCTCCAGTTCATCGATGATCAGAATCGAAGGGGCATTCCGTATGGCCAGATCGAAGGTTTCTGAAATTCTGCGGCTGGTTTCATGAACATACTTGCTCCCGATCGTACCCGAATCGATCCGGAAAACAGGCCATCCCAGGTAATCGGCAAGTTTTTCCACGGCGAAGGTTTTCCCGCTGCCGGTCGGTCCGTATAACAGGACAGCGCCTGGAAAACCCACGCCGAACCGCCGGTATTCCTCCTCCCGGTCAATGACATCCAGAATCTGTTCGTTAATAAATTTCTCCAGCGCTTCCCTTCCATGCAGCACAAAAGGACCCTCCGCGCGCTGCCTGCGTCCGGCTTCCAAAGCCCCTGCCTGCGTCTGTGCAGACTGGTCCAGACCATGCGGACCGAGGGGAGATGGCATACGAAGGACAACATCCTCTGTTTCTTTCATTTCCTCCAGATCAAACATCTGCAGCAGATCGATCCTTACCTTCTCTGAAAGCCAGGGGGCAAATTTCTGCATACGCTGCGTATCCCTGACCGAGATATTCATTCCGCCGCAGATCCATCTGCCGAGGATCCGGTCTGTCATTCTGTCTGCCTGGTCTGTAAAGCCAGGCAGGATCCTTCCGAACCTGGAAAGATAGACGCCGTCCGAAAGCGGCTCTCCGGTTCTCTGCGCCGACTGCTTCAGCGCTTTCGCAAAGCGCAGCACCTGCCCTGCATTCTGCGGGAACGGCCCGAATTCCACAGAAGAGATCAGCTCCCCTGCCGGAACAGTCAGTACATACCGTTCTTTCTCCAAAGCGCCTTCCCGATCCGGCATCCCATTTCCGGACGCCGTTTCTGCACTCCCGGCCGCCTTTTCCGCACTCCCGGACGTCGTTTCTGCACTCCCGGCCGCCTTGCCGTCCCAGGCAGGATCCTTCTTCTGAAGGGGCAGAAAATACCCATCCTCCATCAGTCCCCGGGAAAGCCATTTCTGGTACAGGACGCCCGAAACTGCAAGGGCATAGCCGCCCGACGCCGTTACATAAAGCTGCCACCCATCCCCTTTCAGATATAAAAAAGCAGCCTGCTCCTGATCCGGAAGCACTTCGCCCATCCTGATCCACTGTCCGTCATCCATCTTTTTTCCTCATCATTTACGAAATCTCTGTCATTCTGTCATCCAAGATAGATCCCTACCTCATCAAACATTTTTTCGGTCTGTACATTGTCCTGGCTTTTCAGGATCGCAAAAAGATCCTTCATGACCTTCCGCAGCTGTTCCATATCCCTGTTTTCCAGGCATGTCAGCCCTTCCGCCTTCAGGCGGTCAAATCTGGCGCGGTCTGTGAAATCTCCCGGCCATTTGATCATGGACAGAAACAGATTCCGCACATACCCGTCCTGTCTCCACAGGAACATGGCGATACGGTGTTTCAGCTCCAGAAGCTGCCCATCGAACTCCGAACTCCCCATGTCGATGGAATATCTGGCGGATTCCGCAAGATTTCTGAAGGAGGCGATCTCATCCTCCGTGGCATTTTCCCTGCAGCTCTCAAACATGGTCAGCACAGACTCCAGATCATGCGTCTGCATGACGCCGGTATAGCGCTGGTGAAGATGCGCCACCCGCTTATAGCAGTCCATCAGGCCGTTTTCCGCTTCGGCGATCGTTTCCGGGTCCGTTGTGCGTGAAAGCGTGCTGCGCAGCTCCTGCAGCTTTTTTCTCACATTCTCAATCTCCTGATCTGCCACCCGCTGCTTCATCTGCGCGGTCCGTTCCAGCAGATCGTTTACTTCCTTCACCAGAGAATACGTATTCTGGAGATCCACCTGTCCTTCAAACCGGCTGTAAAAATTCTGGTTTTCCATGCGAAGCCCTACGCCAGGTACAGAAACCCCCAGTCTCAGGTTCCCTGCTTCATTCATTTCGTAATCACAGATGATCTCATTTCCCGGCAGTATGACTCCCCCGGAAAAAGCCCTGCCGGGAATCCGGTAAGTCCCGATATACCGGTTATCCTCGATCGGATCCCGGATCTCCCCTTCCCATAGACTGAAGGTCAGGGCGTCTTCGCTTCCGCCCACCAGCTTCTGTGCCGCACGAAAAACGGCCGTGCCGCTTTTGGGGAGGGGTTCATTTTCTTCTACCAGATAAAACGGTACCGGAACACCGCCCGGTCTGTCGAGCGCCTTCACCGCAATGGAATGGGAAGCCGGAATCGCCTCTATGCTCGCCAGGGTCCGGGTAATCTGTATCTTCTTAGGCGGGATACAGGGTCTTCCTTCTTCCTCTTCCACTCGCAGCGTAAAGGAATATCTGCCTGTTTCCGGAAGCGGCACTTCCAGGATTCCCTGGCGCACCACGCTCACTCTGCCGGAATCATACGGATCTCTCTCTGCCGCGGAATCCTCTGTCAGCCGTGCGATCCGCAGCTTTCCATCCGGAATGATAACGGCAATCTTCGCTGCCGCCATGCTGGTCCGCGCCTCGTAACGGATCTGGATCTCCTTCTGTTCCAGATCCTCATCGAAACGCTCCTTCCGGCCATGACGGTCGTCCTCCCAGTTGATGCTCTCCGCATAGATGCTCGCTCCCTCCGCTACCGCCGTCATGGGGTTGACTGCCGTTCCTCTGGGAATCTGAAGCTGTCTTAAGACCTCTTCCCGAAGCGGAGCGTACATGGTAGGCCCTCCGATAAAGACGATCTGATCTGCCTCTTTCGCAGTAATTCCTGCGCGCATCATCGTCTCCCGGGCCAGATCCGCTGTATCCGCGGCCATTTCAAGGATCATCTCCTGAATATCCTCTCTGCCGAAGGACAGATCCAGATACATCGGCTTTCCGCTCTCATCTGCTGTATGAAGCACGTCCTCGTCCAGCCAGATCGAAGCCGTTTCCGACGCAGACAGGGCGATCTTTGCCTCTTCCGCCGCCAGGAGCGACAGGCGTTTTGCCTCCGCATACCGGACATTCTCATCGACATCCTCCGGAAGATCAAAATTCTCCTTCATCCAGGGCAGGACCACTTTCCGCCAGATCCACCTGTCCATATCTCTTCCGCCGCACATTTCCCGTCCGCCCTGGGCGAGCAGGCTGACATGAGCGCCGGTCATTCTGGCAACCGAAATATCCAGTGTACCGCCGCCCAGATCATAGATCAGGAAGCATTTTTCATGGTCGTCCTTTTTCAGTACGCTCATAACCGCCGCGACAGGCTCCTGCATCAGCGCCGTTCTGCCGATGCCGGCCAGACGGGCCGCTTCCAGCGTCGCGTCCTTTTTCATCTGGTTAAACGCCGCAGGTACAGTGATCACCGTCACGGTTTCCGGGTCATTGCGGATTTCATCGGGAAGATATCCGTACAGTACCTTCAGAAGCCTGGCGCTGCATTCTACCGGACTCAGCGAGATTCCTGCATCCTGAAATACAAAGGTTTTGCTTGTACCGAGATACCGTTTGAAAAGCATTGCGGCATTCCGGCCGTTTACCGAAGCCTTCTCATACGCCTTCCGGCCATAAAAGCAATGCTCTTTTCCGTCGATATAGATCACGGAAGGCGTCACATCCGTCTGCTCCGGACTCTTATAGATACAGGTTTCCTTCCCGTCAAATACGCAGATCGCGCTGTTGGTCGTTCCCAGGTCAATTCCGATATAATGCTGCATTCCCGTCTCCTCTGCTCTGCCATCCGAGCTTTGAAAATGTCTTTATTGCCTTTTCCAGCTGGTTTTTCCGGAACCCGCAGTATTCCTGTATTTCTTCTTCGGATACTTTTCCGTCCTCCAGCAGGTACAGACAGCGGGCGTACCGTATTCTTTTTCCCAGAAGCAGTCTGTGGATACAGACTGCGGCTGTTCCGGGAACAAGTCCCCTTGCGAAAGACCAGAAAAGCTGCCAGGAGGATTCATCCATGGGTTTTTTCTGAATCGTCACCAGACCAGAAAATGCCAGCATAAAAAGGGATATCATGCTGAACGCAATACAGATCCCCAGCAGAAACCTGGGCTGCTTCAGCCACGTATGTCTCCAGGGTCT
>JAFOJB010000149.1 GCA_017420455.1 Blautia sp. | reverse complement strand
CTTCAAACAGTTCAAGGATGTCTGCCAGATCCTGGAGTCCCATTACAGAGATATGCAGGATATGGAATTTACCGTTGAGAACGGCAAGCTTTACATGCTGCAGACCAGAAACGGAAAGAGAACAGCCCAGGCTGCCCTGAAGATCGCCTGCGATCTTGTCGAGGAAGGCATGAGGACCGAGGAAGAGGCAGTTGCCATGATCGATCCGCGTAACCTGGATACCCTTCTTCATCCGCAGTTCGATGCGAAAGCTCTGAAGGCAGCCACACCCATGGGCAAGGGCCTTGGCGCTTCTCCCGGCGCTGCCTGCGGCAAGATCGTCTTTACGGCTGAGGATGCCGTAGAATGGGCTGCAAGAGGGGAAAAGGTCGTTCTTGTACGTCTGGAGACTTCTCCCGAGGATATCACCGGCATGAAGTCCGCCCAGGGTATCCTTACCGTCCGCGGCGGTATGACAAGCCATGCGGCAGTCGTCGCCCGTGGTATGGGTGAGTGCTGTGTATCCGGCTGCGGCGATATCGCCATGGATGAGGCCAACAAGACATTTACCCTTGGCGGAAAGGAATTCCACGAGGGAGACTTTATCTCCATCGATGGTTCTACCGGAAATATCTACGATGGCATCATCCCGACAGTGGACGCCACCATCGCCGGAGAGTTCGGCAAGATCATGAGCTGGGCAGATAAATACAGAACCATGAAGGTACGTACCAATGCGGATACTCCTGCAGATGCAAAGAAGGCCAGAGAGCTTGGTGCCGAGGGTATCGGTCTCTGCCGTACAGAGCATATGTTCTTCGAAGGAAACCGTATTGATGCATTCCGCGAGATGATCTGCTCCGAGACCGTTGAGGAGAGAGAAGCCGCTCTGGCCAAGATCCTTCCGGAACAGCAGGGAGATTTCGAGAAGCTCTATGAGGCCATGGAAGGAAATCCTGTGACCATCCGTTTCCTGGATCCGCCGCTTCATGAGTTTGTTCCCACCACAGACTGGGAGATCGCAAAGCTTGCTTCCGCTCAGGGCAAGAGCATTGAGCAGATCAAGACGATCATCGACAGCCTGCACGAGTTCAACCCGATGATGGGCCATCGTGGCTGCCGTCTGGCGGTTACCTATCCGGAAATCGCAGCGATGCAGACCCGCGCAGTCATCCGCGCAGCAATCAATGTGAAGAAGGCTCACAATGACTGGAATCTGGTTCCGGAGATCATGATCCCGCTCATCGGAGATGTAAAGGAACTGAAGTTTGTGAAGAAGATCGTTGTTGAGACTGCGGACGCAGAAATCGCAGCAGCAGGTTCCGATCTGAAGTATGAGGTCGGTACCATGATCGAGATCCCGAGAGCTGCTCTTACCGCAGACGATATCGCGAAGGAAGCGGACTTCTTCTGCTTCGGTACCAACGATCTTACCCAGATGACCTTCGGCTTCTCCCGCGATGATTCCGGTAAGTTCCTGAATGCTTACTATGACGCGAAGATCCTGGAGAATGATCCGTTTGCGAAGCTGGACCAGACTGGCGTCGGCAAGCTGATGGAGATGGCGATCAAGCTTGGCAAGCCGGTTAACCCGACTCTGCATGTAGGTATCTGCGGCGAGCACGGCGGAGACCCGACTTCTGTTGAGTTCTGCAACAAGATCGGTCTGGATTATGTTTCCTGTTCACCGTTCCGTGTTCCGATCGCCCGTCTGGCAGCAGCGCAGGCAGCAATCGCGCAGAATAAGAAATAATGCATTTTCCGGCTGCGGAGCAGGAGGAGTGTTCCTCCTGTTCTGCAGCTTTTTTTATCTTTTTATCTTAACAGGCAGGGAAATAAATGGTATAATTGACAAAACAATACAGGAAAGAAGGTTCTGCTTTATGAAATCACTACAAAAAAACTTTTCTTGTCTGCTGAATTATGTTGGCCTGATCCTTTTTCTATACCTGGTGTCTGCCTTCCCTGTCCTGGCGGAAGGCGGGCTGATCGTTACCATGCATTCCTCCAACAGTTGGATGAACGGGAACATGACCTGCTTCCAGTATGAAGTAACTGTGCAGAACAATTCCTCATCCGCCAGGAATGGGTGGAGCTTTGTATTGCCCCTTGAAGGGGGAAGCTATGACCAGTCCTGGTGCTGCGCCGCCGAAGAGACAGAGGGTGGCATTTTTGTGAAGAATCTGGACTGGAATGGCTATCTTGCTGCTGGGACAGGAAGTGCCTCCGGAATCGGGATTGTGCTGAGTTCGCCGTCGGGCGATATCTATTCGGGCACCTATGAAGCCGATGATTCGACGGGGGTGCTGGTAAGGACCGGAGGACCGGAGCCGACCCAGACACCAGCCCTGACAGGAACACCGGTACCAACCCCGGAGCCCGGCCCTTCGCCGGCCCCGGACGGTCCTCACGAGTATCCTTCGGGGGCAGGCATGTATGGCTCTTTGATGCTGCATGGGGTGGACCTTTATAATGAAGCAGGGGTTCCGGTACAGCTTCGGGGAGTCAGTACGCATGGGCTTGCCTGGTATCCGAAATTTGTCAATGAGGATACCTTCCGGTATCTGAGAGATTCCTGGGGAGCAAATCTGATCCGCCTTGCCATGTATACGGAAGAGTACGGCGGATACTGTTCCGGCGGGGACAGGAATGGCCTGGAAAATCTCATCGATCAGGGTGTACGTGCCTGTACCGGCCTTGGAATGTACTGTATCATCGACTGGCATATCCTGGCGGACAACGATCCGAATATACATAAAGCGGAGGCGTTGGATTTCTTTGACCGGATGTCGAAGAAGTACAGCGGATACAATAACGTACTGTATGAAATCTGCAACGAACCTCATGGAACAGACTGGACTTCGATCAGGGACTATGCGAATGATGTGATCCCTGTCATTCGGGCGAACGCGCCGGACGCGATCATTATCGTAGGGACGAATACCTGGTCTCAGGACGTGCTTGATCCGGCAGGAAGTCCGGTGGAGCATCCGTACAATGTCATGTATGCCCTGCATTTTTATGCGGCTTCTCATGGAGGGTGGCTGAGGAACCGTCTGGTCAGCGCCAGGAACAGCGGTGTGCCGGTGTTCATCTCTGAGTTTTCCACCTGCGACGCCTCCGGGAACGGCGCCATAGATTATGGAGAGGCCGATGAATGGAAGGAACTCATCATGGAAGAGAATCTTTCTTATGCGGGATGGAACCTGGCAAATAAGGACGAGAGCTCCTCTATTGTAAAGGGAAGCTGCAGCAGGCTTTATGACTGGACAGAGGATGAGATTTCGGATACCGGGAAGTGGCTGCGGGAACTGATGCTGGAATGTCTGGGAAACGAGCCGGATTATCCGGAACCGGATGAGAAACTGGATACGCTTGTTCTTCCGCAGATGCTGACGCAGATCGAAGATGAATCCTTCCAGGGAAGCAATGCGCAGTGCGTGGTTATTCCGGAAAAGGTGGAATATATAGGGCACCGGGCTTTTGCATACAGCCCGAGACTGAAAAAGGTGATATTGCGTTCTTCGGCCGCCATCATCGAGCCGGATGCTTTTGAAGGCTGTCAGGTGATTGTGTTCACGAATCCGGAGCAGCAGAGTATACCATAAGGATCGAGCCAGAAATAACTGTCTCGAATCGCTTGTCTTTTTGTCCGATAGCACACAGCAAAGATCACTTACACAGTAAAGAAATGAGAAGGGCTGTGGAACCCGGGGATCTTCTCCCGGATTTCACAGCCCTTTTATGCTGCTTTATATGGTGAGTCAGGAAAAAACTGCTTTTTCCGGCGTATCTCAATATCAGCCCATGATCACGGTTACGTGGTATTCTTTCTTTCCTTCTACGAAGGGGATGCAGGTTCCGGCAGTCTCTTTGCCGTCTACGATCAGCGATTTTACGCCTTTCTGTACGTGATCCGGGTTTTCAACCTTAATCTCATATACTGCGCCGCGATACTGTCTGGTCATGGTGAAATCACCGAAGTCTTCGGGAACACAGGGATCAATGCAAAGTCCGTTGTAGGAGGGCTGTACACCGAGAATGGCCTGGGACAGATTGTAGAAGGTCCAGGCGGCGGTGCCGGTGAGCCAGCTGTTCTTGGCTTCGCCGTGGCGCACGGCATCCCGGCCGGCTACCATCTGGGAGTAGACATAGGGCTCGGTGCGGTGGATCTCGCTGATATCTTCAAGGTAGGAGGGACAGGTCTTGCGGTAGACCTCAAAGGCGCGGTTGCCCCGGCCGATGATGGTTTCCGCCATGGAGATCCAGGGATTGTTGTGACAGAAGATCCCGGCGTTTTCTTTGTATCCCGGCGGATAGGAGGAAATCTCTCCAAGATTCAGGTAATACCTGGTATAGGCCGGCTGAAGGATCATGACGCCATATTTGGTATCCAGACGTTCCTTTACGGAATCCAGCGCTTTTTCAGCAAGACCGTTATCTACGCCTACTCCCGCGATGACGCAGAAGCCCTGCGGCTCGATAAAGATCTGTCCTTCCTCACACTCATGGGACCCTACCTTGTTGGAATCGGCGTCATAGGCACGAAGGAACCATTCGCCATCCCAGCCGTCCTTTTCGATGGCTTTCACCATTTCCGCTACGGCCTTTTCGGCTTCGGCGGCTTTCTCTTCCTGACCGTGGAGACGGCTGATCTCGGCAAACTCCCTGCCGTATTTGACAAACATACCGGCGATGAACACGGATTCGGCTACCGGTCCTTCAGAGGGACCGGTGGTCTGGAAGGGCTCACCAGGCTCTTTGGAGAAACAGTTCAGGTTCAGGCAGTCGTTCCAGTCCGCGCGGCCGATGAGGGGCAGGCTGTGGGGCCCTTTGTGGGTGTTGATATAGTTGAAAGAGCGGCAGAGATGCTCATAGAGCGGCTGCGCCAGTTCTTCCTTGTTGTCGAAGGGTGTGATTTCATCCAGAATGGAGAAATCGCCGGTTTCCTTCAGGTAAGCGGCGACAGCGGCGATGAGCCACAGCGGGTCGTCGTTAAAGCCGCTTCCGATGTCCATATTTCCCTTTTTGGTAAGGGGCTGATACTGATGATAAGCGGACCCGTCTTCAAACTGGGTGGCGGCGATGTCCAGAATTCTCTCTCTGGCGCG
>JAFOJB010000148.1 GCA_017420455.1 Blautia sp. | reverse complement strand
CTTGCGGAAATGATCAGCCCGACCGAAGTGATGGACGAGAAAATCATGCTTTCCATGCCCGAATATGATTTTGAACTGCATGGAAATCCATTGATCAACGAGGGCCCTTCTGTTATCATTCGTGGGGATACGGTGAATCTGGCATATTCCGCCAGTGGCTCCTGGACTGATGAATACTGTCTGGGGCTTCTGATCATGGACAGATCGAAAGATCCAAAAGACCCGGAAAGCTGGAAAAAAGAAACATCTCCGATATTGGAGCAGGATTATGATCTTTATGGCCCGGGGCATAACTGCTTTGTTCCTGCATCGGGCGGCAGCCCGGATCTGATCATCTATCATGCGGCACGCTGGATGAAGGGCGGGTGGAACCGTTCTGTCAGGTTTGGCTTCGTGGATTTTAATGAGAGGGGAAAGCTGCAGCAGATCACCGGCGTATGTGGTGAAGAACTGATCGAACTGCCGGAGGATGAGGAGGCAGTGACGGTGATTCCAGCTGATGAGTTTGTCGTTTCAGAGGACATGGAAATCAGGGGAAACCAGGGAGAACGCTATGCGGAAGGTTTCCTGGGGCGGGAAGACACGGCAGCCTTCACGGTACATTCTGAGACGGAAAGAGATGCATATGTCCTTGTCATGGTGCGCGGCCGGGACCTTTTTCCGGGAATCCTTTCCGGACTTGAGATCAGCGCGAACGGCAGGAGCATTTCGGTTCCGGTGTATTCCTCCGAGGACTATGCGCCGGCAGGCGGATGGATGCATCTTCTGGAAGGAGAAAACCTCGTCACGGTCAGGACAGACATCGGCGGAAGTATGCTGGAAATCCAGAGAGCCGAAACCAGATGAGAAAAACAGGGTGAAATGGGGGTTGTCCCTCGTTTCACCCTGTTTTAATCCGGGAAAATCTGAACCGGAAATGAACTCTGCAGCATCCCGGCGTCTATCTTAGTGCGTTTTCAATCCAGTCAAATGGCCAGAACAGATTTGATAATATCCATGTGATAATAAGTGTGATTGTGAAAATGTAATATATTCGATCTACAGGAAGAAGGCCTTTCTCTTTCTCACCTATATGCAGAATAAAATCAAGTATCATTCCAAAAAGCTTTGCAAATCCTATAGTCAACGCAGCTATAATAAAAACCAGTAACATATGCGAAGACATTGCTTCAGATGACAGAAAACGAATGTCCAGTAAGAATTGATAGACATTTTTATCCAGAACAACCATCAAAACCGTATATAGCATACCAAGCATAAATGGATTGAACCATCCTGTAAAAACCGGTAGGATAATATATAAAGGCAGTCGAAGAAGCTTCGGGATTTTTGAATGCCCTATCATCCTTCCATAATGGACAACACTCCAGATGTATGCCGGAAAATAGAACAGGATTAAAAGATTCAGAGACTGTGGATTAGTCATTACAACGATATACAAAAACATCTGGGATAGAATACCACCTGTAAAATAGAATAGCTTTTGCCAGACCGTTTTTATATCCCCAATCCACTGGTCTATTATTCTTCCTGCAAAAAGGAACTCAAATTCCGATATCAGGAAGCCAAAACCATAGAAGGAGTCACTTAAATTATTATTACTGAAGGCTTCCGCATCGCTTAACAGGGAACGAAAATCAAATTGAGACTTTAATGTATCTATAAAGGATTGCAGAATATCTCCCTCACTTCCGGCAAACCACCATGCAAACACAGTCAGCAGAAGGCTTACGATAAAAAAAACCGCTGCTGTTTTGCTGCTTATTTTCTTCATGCCTTTCTCCCTCAAGATGTGTCATTCGTACACTGCTGCTTTCACACATTGCTCTATAGTAGTATTTCAGATTCATAATACCACACTATTAACGCCTTTACTATACAAAGAAAAGCCAGATTCTTCTTTGCGGGTTATGCTTTTTGGCGAATAATTGATTGAAATGGCTTTGTGTTTCGTTTATAATTTAGTAAACAGAAAATGAACGGAGTTAACTATGAGTATGCCAGATTGTGAGGAAAAGAATGTCCGCGTAATGGACATCAACCATTTTTTCCTGGAAAAGGGACAGGGGGAGCCGCTCATCCTGCTCCATGGAAACGGTGAGGACTGCACTTATTTTCAGGGACAGATCGATGTGTTCTCAGAGTTGTACCATGTGTACGCGATAGACACCAGAGGGCACGGCAGGACGCCAAGAGGCAGCAGGCCTTTTACGATACGGCAGTTCGCTGAAGACCTGCTGGGATTTATGGATGCTCATCAGATAGAAAAGGCACACCTGCTTGGCTTTTCGGACGGTGGGAATATCGCAATGGTTTTCGCCATTCAGCATCCGGAAAGGGTAAATCGTCTGATCCTGAACGGGGCCAACTTAAATGCAGCCGGTGTAAAACGAGGTACACAGATACCCATTGAGATCGGGTACCGGATAGCAAAACTGTTTTCCGGCAAGAGTGATGCCGCCAGGCGGAACATGGAAATGCTGGGACTGATGGTCAATGACCCGGATGTCAGACCGGAAGAACTCAGGGCAATTCAGGCCAGGACACTGGTGATTGCCGGAACAAAAGACATGATCTGTGAGCCGCATACCCGCCTGATCGCACAGTACATTCCGGACAGTCAGCTTGTATTCATAGAAGGCAGTCACTTTATTGCGAATAAGAAGCCGGAAGAATTTAACCGTGCAGTGCTGGATTTCCTGAAGTGAGGGACTGTCCACCTGACACGCCCGGTAAACGGAAGGAGACATGAACATGAGAAATCAGCGCAGTCAGATCCATGTAAAAAAATCTGTAATATCGATTCTTTTTATTTTTCTGCTGCTGTCCTGTTTTCTCACCTTTCTGTTCTCAGAGATATCTGCAGCTGAAATGGGAGAAAAACAACGAAATTCCATCATGATGATGAACTATCTGGAAGTTCTGACACAGGAAATAGACAGCGCCGGGACAAACCAGTTATATCTGGAAGAGATATACTCTTCATTGGTGAGCAATACATATCCTAATGCTGTGGATGAGAAAACCCAGGAATATCTGACAAATCTGCTGGATGCAATAGAATCCTATAAGATGATTCAGACGAAGAGGCAGCGCCTTGACTATGTTTTTCAGCAGGAAACGGCAAAGAAGATAAAAGAATGTATTCCGAACCCTGAAGAGCTGTTAAGCAAGGCAATGTCATTTGAACTCGGCGGACTGGTCAGAATGGTTGTCAGCAGCGCTTCTGTTTATTTCGATGAGATGCGCGAGGTCCGGGAGGACTTAATCAAAGATGGATGGGAACTGGATGATGAAGCAGAAGCTGTTTTCCACAGTTTAAGAAAACAGGCATTTACCTATATGCTGGATATTGTCAGAGACTACGACATTCCAGGAGATTATTCGCTGAGTGAAGATTCTGTAATAGAATATGTAGATTACAGGAAGACTACGAATGTAAGACGGAGAATCCTGTTTCTTGAATCGAATCGGTCGACTTATGAAAACTATGCTTATTATTGGCTCGCTCTGGCGGAAGACTATTATCTGACAGGGGCTTATCAGAAATGTCTGGATTCTGTAGATCAGTATGAACAGATCGCTGCACGTATTTTCCGGAAAGACTACTCCTGTGCCAGAATTCTGCCGATGGCCATTTCCGCGGCCAGAAATATAAAAGCAGCAGTTGATTATGTGAATCTGGCTCAGAGATATGCGGATCAGATACT
>JAFOJB010000147.1 GCA_017420455.1 Blautia sp. | reverse complement strand
TGGATTCCCTGGCTTTGGAACTGTACAGAAATAACCTTTACAGATGGCGCAGGATAAATTCGTTCAGGCAAGGCGGAGGAATGAGTCGATGCGGGCATCGACGAATGACAACAACGCAGCCTGGGCGGATTCAGACGCGCCAGATGTAAAGTTTATTTATGGACAGTTCCTTCGGATCGAGACAGAAATAACTCAGACAGAAAGGCACCCTGCCGGCATTGTTTCACTGCCGGCAGGGTGCCTTCTTGTTTTTTACTGCTGTTCCTTCATTTCTTACTGCTGTTCCTTCATTCTGGCGAGGATTTCTTCCTTCACTTCCTCTGTCAGCGTTCCCGGTTTCCAGGTGAGACCTGCGTCGTCATTGATATAGCGGGGGATCAGATGCATATGGAAATGGAAAACTGTCTGTCCGGCGCATTCGCCATTGTTCTGCACCACATTCAGTCCATCGCAGCCAAGAGCCTTCTGCAGCCTGCCGGCCATCTTCTTTGCCAGGATCATGGCCTTGCCTGCCGTTTCATCGTCCAGCTCATAGAGATTCGCGGCATGCGCCTTCGGCAGGATCAGCGAATGCCCCTTGCTGGCCGGTCCAAGATCCAGGATCACCCGGAATTCCTCATCCTCGTACAATGTCGCGGAAGGGATCTCTCCGTTGGCGATCTTACAGAAAATACAGTTATCCATTTTTACTACCTCCTCTTTTGTTGAAACCTTTTATCATTAAGCGACATCAGCATGGCAAGACAGAAACCGGTGAACATTCCGCCTATATGCGCCGCCATATCCACTCCGCCTTCCGCGAAGCCAAGGTAAATGGACAGTGCCACCATGATCACGATCCGCTGAAAGGACAGATCCAGCAATTCTCCTCCGTTCCGGATCACCAGAAAGATCAGGGCCCCCATCAGGGCAAATACCGCGCCGGAAGCCCCGGCGGACACCGCGGCATCTTCGCCGCTCTTCAGTTCCAGATAATAAGAAGCCAGGCTGCCTCCGATCCCGCCCAGAAGATACAGAAACAGAAAACGGACATGCCCCAGCACGTACTCCAGCCGTTCCCCCAGGACCCCCAGCACCAGCATATTGTTCAGAAGATGCTCGATGCCGAAATGCAGGAACATGCTGGTAAAAAGCCGGTAATACTCCCCCTCGCGGATAAAAGGGGCATAGGCGGCGCCTGCATTCAGCATATGCCGGGTATTTCCGCTGCCGCCCGTGAACTCCACCGCCAGAAAGACCAGAATATTGATCACGATCAGGGCAGCCGTAACACAAAAAGACCTGATTCTAACTTTTCCCAAGCTGTACTCTCCTCCTCCGGAAACGCACGTTTACAGCTGACGAAGTCCCGCCGGACGCCGGTCCTGTAACTGGTACAAATCTATCTTACAATTCTGTACCAGTATATCCTTTTTCTTAAAGAATGTAAAGAAACTTTCTCACGTCCCCTCCCGGACGAACAGAAAGACTTCTTTCGCAAGGCAGATCTGGTCGCCGTCCTGAAGAAGCACCTCCTTCCCGGCCTCCAGAAGCTCTCCGTTCAGGAAAGTGCCGTTCCGGGAATTGAGATCAGACAGATAGTATTCCTCCTCCTTTTTCCTGATCCTGGCATGGATCCGGCTTACAGAAGGATCCATAAGGGCAATATCTACGGTATCCTTCAGCTTTCCGATCACATTGATTTCCTTATCCACTGCGAATTTCTGCGTCCCTTCTGCATTCACAAGACAGGGATTCTTTCCTTTCAGCTCCTTGTACAGCATCACCGTCTCTCCGTATTCCTCCTCATATGCATCTTCCTGCCCTGCGGATATCTCATCGCCGCTGCCTGCACCGCTCTTTTCCTCTTCTCTTTTTTCCCACCCTGCCTTTCCGGGATAAGGAGGCTCTTCTATCAGAGTCTTTTCTTCATAACCAGCAAAGGACGAAAGTTCTGTAAGGGCTTCCTGATCCTCCCTTTCCGACGAGGTCTTTTCCTTTCCTGCTCTATAGATCCGGCTGCCAAGAAGCCCCGCTGCCAGTACGACGATCAGGCTGCCAAGGAATACCTCCAGAGAAATTTCCATGAAATATCCCATTCTTCTAAGGGCCATATAC
>JAFOJB010000146.1 GCA_017420455.1 Blautia sp. | reverse complement strand
GGACCGGCTGAGAAATTCCATCAAGCTGGATTTCGAGGTTGCCCGTATGGAACCCCTTTTCTCCAGCCAGCAGGAATATGACGAATTCCGTGAAAGACAGAGCCAGTATAAGGTAGCGACAGCGGAACTGTCCTCCTACAAAGGCAACTGTTACCTGGGGATCGACGCCGGCTCCACCACGACCAAGACCGCGCTGATCTCCGAGGATGGAAAGCTTCTGTATTCTTTCTACAGCAACAATAACGGGAATCCGCTGAAAACAACCATCCGCTCCATTCAGGAGATCTACAGCCTTCTTCCTGAAGGCGCTTCTGTTTCCTATTCCTGTTCCACCGGGTATGGCGAGGCGCTCATCAAGGCTGCCCTCATTCTGGACGAAGGCGAAGTGGAAACGGTTTCCCACTACTATGCCGCCGCCTTCTTCGACCCGCAGGTGGACTGTATCCTGGATATCGGCGGCCAGGATATGAAATGCATCAAGATCAAGAATAAGACCGTAGACAGCGTCCAGCTGAACGAGGCCTGCTCCTCGGGCTGCGGTTCCTTTATCGAAACCTTCGCAAAATCCCTGAATTACAGTGTTCAGGATTTCGCGAAGGCAGCCCTTTTCGCCGAACATCCCATCGATCTGGGTACCCGGTGCACGGTCTTCATGAATTCCAAGGTAAAGCAGGCGCAGAAGGAGGGGGCTTCTGTGGCGGATATCTCCGCCGGGCTTGCCTATTCCGTCATCAAGAATGCGCTTTATAAGGTCATCAAGGTTTCGGATGCCTCCGAGCTCGGAACCCACATCGTGGTACAGGGGGGCACCTTCTACAACGACGGTGTTCTCCGCTCCTTCGAGCGTATTGCGGACTGCGAAGCCATCCGCCCGGATATCGCCGGGATCATGGGGGCTTTCGGCGCTGCCCTGATCGCAAAAGAGCGGTATCATGAAAAGCTCCGGAAAACCGGGGCATGCGAAAAGGATTCCATCACCTCCATGCTTTCCATCCAGCAGATCAACGCCCTGGAATACAAGACCTCCATGGCAAACTGCCGCGGCTGCACCAACAGCTGCCGTCTGACCATCAACAAGTTCAGCGGCGGGCGCCAGTATATCAGCGGCAACCGCTGTGAACGGGGAATCGGAAAGGAAAAGAACAAGGATCATATCCCGAATCTTTTCGAGTACAAGAACAAAAGATATTTCGGCTATCAGCCTCTTACCGCGGATAAGGCGGTCCGGGGAAAGGTTGGGATCCCCCGTGTGCTGAACATGTTCGAGAATTATCCCTTCTGGTTCACCTTCTTTACGGAGCTGAAATATGAGGTGGTGCTTTCCCCCATCTCCACCAGGAAGATTTATGAGCTCGGCATCGAGTCCATTCCCAGCGAATCCGAATGTTATCCGGCGAAGCTGGCCCACGGCCATATTACCTGGCTCATCCGGAACGGGATAAAGTTTATCTTCTATCCCTGCATTCCCTACGAAAGGGAGGAATTTCCGGATGCGGTCAACCATTATAACTGCCCCATCGTCACCTCCTACGCAGAGAATATCAAGAACAATGTAGACGAGCTCTCCGACCCGTCCATCCGGTTTATGAATCCCTTCATGGCCTTTACCTCCGAAGAGATCCTTACGCGCCGTCTGGTGGATATTTTCGGCGATATTCCTGCCGCCGAGGTGAAAGCTGCCGCCCACAAGGCCTGGGAGGAGATGGCGAACGCCAGGCTGGATATGCAGAAGAAGGGCGAGGAGACGCTGAAATACCTGACGGATACCGGCCGAAGAGGCATCGTCCTGGCAGGAAGGCCGTACCATATCGACCCCGAAATCCACCATGGAATCCCGGATCTGATCAACAGCTACGGCGTTGCGGTATTTACCGAGGATTCCGTTTCCCACCTGGCTCCGCTGGAGAGGCCTGTCCGTGTCAACGACCAGTGGATGTACCACACCCGGCTTTATGCCGCGGCCAATTTTGTCAAGACAAGGGACGACCTGGACCTGATCCAGCTGAATTCCTTCGGCTGCGGTCTGGATGCCGTGACCACGGACCAGGTTTATGAGATCCTGGAGGGCAGCGGAAAGATCTATACCTGCCTGAAGATCGACGAAGTCAACAATCTCGGGGCCGCAAGGATCCGTGTCCGTTCCCTGCTTGCCGCTCTCCGGGCAAAGGAGAACCAGGAGGAGGAGAGACAGATCACTCCTTCGTCCATCGAGAAGGTGCTCTTCACAAAGGAGATGAAGAAGGAATATACCATTCTTTGTCCCCAGATGTCGCCGGTGCACTTTTCTCTCCTGCAGACCGCCTTCAATACGGCAGGCTATCATTTTGAGGTTCTGCCGAATGATAATAAGCATGCAGTTGACGTGGGGCTGAAGTATGTAAACAACGACGCCTGCTATCCCTCCCTCATCGTGGTGGGGCAGATCATGGATGCCCTGCATTCCGGACGGTACGACCTTGACAAGGTGGCTGTCATCATCACCCAGACGGGAGGCGGATGCCGTGCCTCCAACTATATTGCTTTCATCCGCCGGGCCCTGAAGAAGGCCGGCATGGCACAGGTGCCGGTCATCTCGCTGAATCTTTCCGGCCTGGAGTCCAATCCCGGCTTCAGGCTGACTCTGCCTCTGGTGAAGCGTGTATGCTACGCCGCTGTTTTCGGGGATATCATGATGAAATGCATCTATCGGATGCGCCCCTATGAGCTGGAGCCCGGCATCGTCAACCGGAAGCATAAGATCTGGGAGCAGCGCTGCATGGCTTTCCTGAAGGGAAGCAGTGTGAGCCACAGCCAGTTTAAGAAGATCTGCAGGGACATGATCCATGAATTTGACTCTATCCCCATCAGCGACGAGAGGAAACCGCGGGTCGGTATTGTAGGAGAGATCCTGGTGAAATTCCTCCCTGCCGCGAACAACCATCTGGCCGATCTTCTGGAGGCCGAGGGAGCCGAGGCTGTGGTGCCGGACCTGATCGACTTTATGAATTACAGCTTCTATAACGGAAACTTCAAGGCAGAGAACCTGGGCTTCAAAAAATCCAAAGCGCAGCTTATGAACCTGGCCATCAAGGGAATCGACTGGCTCCGGAAGGCTGCGGACGAGGCCTTCGACGAGAGCCGGCATTTCACAAGGTCCGCGGATATCCGCCAGCTGGCCGAGATGGCTTCTCCGATCGTTTCCACCGGAAACCAGACCGGCGAAGGCTGGTTCCTGACAGGAGAAATGATGGAGCTGATCCACGCCGGCGTTACCAATATCGTGTGTATTCAGCCCTTTGCCTGCCTTCCGAACCATATCGTGGGAAAGGGAGTCATCAAGGAGATCCGCAGGAACTATCCCCAGGCCAACATCGTAGCCATCGACTACAATCCCGGTGCCAGCGAGGTGAACCAGCTGAACCGGATCAAGCTCATGCTCTCCACCGCCCAGAAAAACCTGGCAAAGAAAGCGCAGTAATGAAATAACGAGAAATAACGAGGCCCGGCAGGTCCGGAGACATCTGTTTCGTCTCCGGATCCGCCGGGCCTTGTTCGCTATGCCGCGCAGAAATCCCTTGTATATTTATCGGCAGCTCCTGAACCAGGTTCAGGGATTCTTCAGGGATTCAGGGCTTTATGCTCTTTACGGAGCTCATCGTTCAGCTCCAGTGCTGTCCACGTAATATTGGCGGGCGTCAGGAACGCCTTCAGGTCTTCCTTTCCGATCCCGCAGGACCTGCAGAGGGCAAGGATTTCGTCCAGCTCCTCCTCCGGATCGATCCCGCAGAATACCAGCATCCGTCCCTCCAGCATTCTGCCCTGCTCTGCGGCGGCTTCCGCCTTTGTCCCGGGCGCACATCTTCTGTCCTCCCGCTGCGCCGTCGTTCCTGCCGCCAGGTATCCCAGCACGGTATTGTCGTTTTCCGGCCCGATGTTTATCACCGGAATCCCTTTTGCGGCGAGCAGGGAGGCAAGGGCATTTCCCTGCATTCTCCCGGCAAAATCCGTAAACCCGAAAAGCAGAATCTTCTTTTCCATCCTCTCTCCCATTCCTTATATCTCACTGAAAGCCGGGCACACGCTGGTCATCCCTGTCTGATGCTCCCGATGCTTCACTCCTGATGCTTCTGCTTCTGATGCTTCGCTCCTGATGCTGCTGATGCTCCTGATGATTCCTTACGATCTGGCAAATCTTCCGGCAAAGGCGCTGAGATAACGGCCTCCCGGCAGCATGGAAAGCTCTTCTTCTGTGGGATGGCTTACCAGCAGGTAGACCATGAAATAGACCACAACGGCAAGAAAAATAGCCGGCACCAGGCAGAGAAAGTTCCTCTGCAGGAAATAATACAGGCCATAGTATACGCCCCCCGCCGTCAGGGCCATCGGCACGGACGCGATCAGGGGATTCAGATAGGCCATTCTCCAGGGCGTTTTGTAACCCAGGTATTTTCTGATGGAAAACTCATTCAGCAGGCACATGACCACAGCATAGATGCACATGGCGATGACCACCGAATAGATGCCAAGATCCGTCAGGTTCAGCAGCAGGAACATGGCGGCGACATCCGTTCCCAGGGCGATGGCGGCATGGATCATCGGGATATTCGGCTTTCCGATCCCCTGCAGGACGCCGTTGGTGATGTTGGAATTTCCGTTCAGGATGATGGTTATGGCTCCAAGGATCATCAGCTTTCCGGCAACGCTGTTGGTCCCCGGAAAGATCAGGCGGGTAACCGGGTCCGCAAGAACCGCCAGGCCGATGGCGCTGGGAATGGAGATGATCATGCTGATCCAGGCAGCCCTGTCGATTTTCTGGTTTGCCGCTCTGAGATCCTTTTTCGCGTAGTGCGCCGATACCTCCGGAATCATGGAGGTGGGGGCAGTGCTGGCAAGGGTCAGAGGGATATTGATGAGGGTCCCGAAGTACCCGAATTCCGCGTACATGGTCTGCAGAAGTCCTTCGTCCATCCCCTTCCTTCCCAGGATATCCGTGTACATATAGCTGTTGATATAGCTGTTTACATTATAGATAAAGGCGCTGAAGATAATGGGCATGACGATGAGGATGATGGTCTTCAGGACCTCGGCTGTCCCTTCGTCCAGAGAAACCCGGTCTCTTCTGATCCTCCTGCGGATCACCTTCCTGTTGATCCAGTAGACCATCAGCAT